>JBNKOT010000389.1:0-10537 GCA_050294855.1 Draconibacterium sp.
CTCCAGATTTGATGCAGGAGGTTTCGCTGGTTCAGCTCGATATTCCCGCATCTCCGATTGCTACAGTCGTTCTAGTGTAGCTGGATATAACAGAGTTGGTGGTTTTGTAGCAAACCTGCAGTATTATAGCATTACCAATTGTTATAGTACTGGTTTTGTTACAGGCACATTATCTATTGGCGGCTTCGTAGGTTATGTTAATAGTGCAAGTGTAGTTTACTGTTTCTACGACCGTGTAACCGCAGGAACATCTTCGAGTGTTTTAGGAACCAGTAAAAGCACAGCAGAAATGAAAACCGAAAGCACTTTTACCAATTCGGATTGGGATTTTGTGGGAGAAACGACAAACGGCACAAATGATTATTGGGATATTGACGCTTCGAATAATGATGGCTATCCATTTTTAGCTTGGGAAACCGCAGTTTCAGCCCCTTTAATCACCACAAATTCAGTAACAGATGTTTTATATACTACAGCAACAGGCAATGGAAACATAACAGACTTAGGTGGAGCAAATGTAACCGAAAGAGGTGTTTATTACAGTACTACCAATGGCTTTGCCAACGGAACAGGTACCAAGGTATCAACAACTGGAAACTGGAGTTCAACAGGTGCATTCACACAGGCCATAACAGGTTTAACTGCTAACACAACTTATTATGTTAAGGCATTTGCTACCAACAGTGCCGGAACAGCTTATGGTTCGCAGGTAAGTTTTACAACCGAAGCAAACCTTACAGTCACTACTCAAGCTGTAACTGATATTACCAAAACTACAGCTACAGGTAATGGAAATATCACAGCTTTAGGTGGAGCAAATGTAACAGAACGCGGAATTTATTATAGTACAACCGATGGTTTTTCGGATGGTTCCGGAACAAAAGTTTCTACTACTGGAAACTGGAGTTCAACCGGAGCATTTACCCAGGAAATAACTGGTCTGACAGCCAATACAACTTATTATGTAAAAGCATTTGCCACCAACAGCAACGGAACTGCATACGGATCACAAGTGAGTTTTACTACTTTGCCCAATACTACGTCAACAACATATATTTATACTGGTAGCACTCAATCATGGACTGTCCCCACAGGCGTAACGCAAATCACCATTAAATCATGGGGTGCCGGTGGTGCTGGTAGCAATTATGGAGCACCAGGTGGTGGTTCCGGGGGATATGCTGAAGGCACTTTTAATGTTACTCCTGGGCAATCGTTAATTATTGCAGTCGGGGGTGGAGGACAATATGGAGTTAAACTCTCAAGTGGAGGAGACGGCGGTTGGCCTGGCGGTGGGTATGGTACAGCTGGTGATGCTCCCGGTGGTGGTGGTGGTGGTTATTCCGGTGTTTTTATATCAAGCCTGACACAAGGTAATGCCCTTATAATTGCCGGTGGCGGTGGTGGCGGAACAGGATACAGGTATGGCGGTGCAGGAGGAGGAACAGCTGGCAATGCGGGACAAACTGGGGGAAATGGAGGAACACAATCTGCCGGAGGAACAGGAACAGGGGGTGATGATGGTAGTGCTTTGCAAGGTGGCAATGGCGATGCAAATGGCTCCCAAACTTATGTATCAAGCATTACCCCAGATGGTGGTGGTGGCGGCGGCGGGTATTTTGGTGGAGAAGGAGGATACGCAGATGCCAGAGGTGCAGGCGGAGGCTCCGGGTATATTAATACAACCTACGGCTCAGGTACTTTAAACACAGGAAATAATGGTACTTCTGGAGGAGGAGGAACTGCCCCAAATAATACTGATTCCGATTATATATCAGGTGTTGGAAATGGATCAGGTGGTGCAAATAATGCTGGAAATGGTCTCATTGTAATTATCCATAATGAGGTGATCACCGAATGTACCTGGGATGGCTCGGAAAGCAGTGACTGGCACACAGCAGCTAACTGGACTCCGGAAGTAGTTCCCACTTCAGAACAAAATGTGACCATCCCTGTCGGGTTAACAAATTACCCTACTTTATCATCGGCAGGAGCTTGTAATAATCTAATTATAGAAAGTGCTTCGGGCAGCACTGGTTCACTTAGCGGGCAAAGCAATTTAACAGTTAATGGTACAGTAACCATTCAACGTTATATGACCGGTGTTGATAAATGGCACCTCATTTCTTCGCCAGTTGCGGGTCAAAACATTAACGAGTTTGTGGTAACCAATGTGGCAACAAATGCAGTGGCTGCCATTGCCCCAAAATACGGACTGGCACCTTATAACAATTCTACTCCTGGTTGGAATCATTTTTCTACCGCTGCCGGAAGCAACAATATTGCCGATGCTGGTAATTTTGTAGCCGGCAAAGGATACGAAGTATTACGCACCAGCGACGGCACAGTAACATTTACGGGCACACTTGCCACCGATGATGTAGGAATTGCAATTACAAAAAATACCAGTGGATGGAACCTGGTTGGTAATCCGTTCCCATCGGCAATTAATGCGGCTAATGTTGGGACTAATTTTTTAACAGCAAATGCAGCAGCAATAAATGATGCTTACGAGGCGATTTATGTTTGGGATGCGGCTAACAGCAACTACATTACCGTAAACAATTCTTCTGGAGCAACTTATGTAGCTCCCGGTCAAGCTTTCTTTGTATATTCGGTTGATGGAGGTTCAACGGTGAATTTTACCCAAGCTATGCAAACTCATCAATCAGGAGATATTTTTAAAAGTGGAGAAATTGAAACTCCGGCTATTAAATTAATTGCTGATCGTGCACAGGGAACATCAAGTACAAACATCAAATACATCGAAAATATGACCACTGGTCTCGATCCCGGTTACGATGCAGGACGTTTTTCTGCTAGCGATAATAGTTTTGCCGTTTATACTCATTTGGTGGGCGACCAAACAAATTTGGTTGATTTTGATATTCAGTGTTTGCCTTCGGGCGAGTTCAACCACATTGTTCCCGTTGGATTAAACGCACCCGAAAATACAGAAGTAGTTTTCCGGGCCGAAACAATAAACCTGCCTTCTGATGTACCGGTTTATCTTGAAGATAAAGCAAGAGGTACTTTTACTGCGCTCCACGAAGCTGGAAGTTTTTACGCTGTAACCATTGCTGAAAAAAGTGAAGGTATTGGAAGATTCTTTCTTCATACGAAATCTTCTATTACCGGGATTGAATCGTTTACCGACAAAGATGGTTTTACCATTATTCCACGGCCACAAAACAACAGCATTCGGGTAGTTGGCTCTTTCAACAATCAAACTGAAATAGCTGTTTATGATATGTCGGGCCGAAAACTGATCAGCCGCAAATTAAATTCATCAAGCATTAACGATGTTGAAATGGGCGAATTGAACAGTGGAATTTATTTAATTTCAATCCATTCTAAAACACAAAGAGTGAGCAAAAAAATAAGTTGGATAAGAAACAAATAATGAACGCTCTTTTCAATCTCAATACAAATTATCTCAAATCTATTACATAATGAAACAAAATAAAATCAAACAGCAAATTGCCCCAAACAACAAAAACGAAAAAATTACCCGTAAAGAAGCAGTAAAAAAAGTGGGTAAATATGCCGCCGTAACTGCTGCGGCCATGTTTGTTGTTTTAAGTCCGAAGGAGTCGCAGGCACAAAGTGGAACTCCACTTCCGGGCTGGTAAAAGAATTTCTCATTCCTCGGATTAAATTATATTTTTGTACTGCCGACACTTTTCGGTAGTACATTTTTTTTGAATAAATGATGACGAATAACAAACCAGATAAAAAATTGAAAAAGGTTCTATCGATCTCTTTAGGAGAGAAAAAAATACTCTGGCTTTCCAACGTCAATAAATATCTGCTTGTAATTCCACCAACCGATAAAATTATAGCGTTACTCTATTCGGGAGAAAATGAGAAATCGATTGTAAAATATTGTGTCGAAAAATTATCGTTTTCTTCAGCGGAGGCCATCCAAACCGTTGAAGTAATTAAAAGAAATTTAAATAATATTGCAAGCGTCAACTCTACCGGTTCCGTGTTAAACAACAAAAATATTACATGTCCTTCTTTCAAATGCAAAAGGTACTATCGAATCAACCAAATCGTTTTTTTTATTGAATACGAAACTCCGGAAATAGAATATTTAGTGCATCCGAAATTTGCGCATCTAGAGATTCCGAAGAACGTGAATGTCAAACATCACTTTCAACTGTTTTTCTTCAACTCAGAAATAATGTTGATGGTAAACGGAAAAACTATTGGAAGCTGGAAAAAAGAATTGGAACATTTTATGACGGGAAAAGTTTCGATGGAAATTTTGCAGAAAATTTATGGAAACAAGGAAAACGATTGGATGGCGGTTTTTCATGCTGCGGGTATTTCAAACAGAAAAGAAAGCATTCTGTTTTTGGGTGATTCGGGAAACGGGAAAAGTACACTTTCTGCCATTTTACTGGCGAGCGGATTCGACGTGCTGGCCGATGACTTTTTACCCATCGAAAGCAAAACATTAAAAATCTGTTCGTTCCCCGCTGCTATTTCGGTAAAAAAACATGCAATCGATTTATTAATACCAAGTTTTCCGGAGCTAAATAATGCCAAGGAATATTCGTATCCATTATTTAATAAAACGGTTCGGTATTTATCGAATCCAAAATCAAGCACCGGAGTACCTAAAAAAGTTCGCTGCAAAGCACTTGTTTTTGTTAAATACGAGGCTGGCGCTAAAATAAAATTTGAGCCTCTAGATCAGGAAGTCGCCTTTCAGAAATTAGTTCCCGACTCGTGGATCTCGCCGAAAGAACAAAATGCCATTCAATTTCTTAACTGGTTTAAAAAACTACCGACTTACGAGTTAAGATATTCTAACAACGATGCGATGATTAAAACCATAAAAAACATATTTGATGAACTATAAACAAACATTGTTTTTTGTGGCCAAATGCCTGACACTCGACCAACATCCCGAAAAAATTGCTGCAGTAAAAACAGAAATACACGAAAATCGGATCAATTGGGAAGAGGTGGTAAAATTAAGCAGCGGGCAGTTTGTTATGCCTGCGCTGTACCTCCAGTTTAAAAGAAATGGATTGTTGCCCGATTTGCCGGAAGATCTGGTTGAATACCTCGAAGACATTACCAACAAAAACAGAGCACGAAACCTGGCAATTTTAGAACAAACCAAAGAAATTATTTCGCTGCTTCAGCCCTATAATATCACACCTGTTTTTTTAAAAGGAGTAGCACATCTTCTAGAAGGACTTTATACCGACATTGGCGAGCGCATGATTGGCGACATCGATTTTCTGGTGCCGGAAAACAATATGGTGGAAGCTGCCGAAATATTAATAAAAAATGGATACACTCCGGGAATTGAATACAAACCGGAAATGTTTGCAGCACTAAAACATTTTCCGCGTTTACAAAATTTTAATCAACCCGCTGCTGTCGAAATCCATAAAGAATTGATGAAAGGAGAGAATAAAAAGTTATTGCATGGTTTCGAAATCCTTCGCGATAAACAACCGCTCGCATCATATCAGAATCTGGCATTTATTCCGTCCATACCACATCAGATTATTCATAATGTTTTTAATGCGCAGTTAAACGATAGCGCACATGAGTACTGCGATGTGCTGCTTCGACAGATGTACGATCTTATATTACTTTCGTTAAAGGAGGATGTTCTTGTAGTTGCTAAAAACCACGGCAAAAAATTCAACGTTTTTAACTGCTATTATGCTACAACTGCATATGTATTTTCCGTTCCCCAAAATATAATTTATCAGAAAACTGCACCGACTGATTTTTACATCAAAAAAATCGATTACTTTATTTCACACCCAAAAACTCACCAGTTCTATAGAACCATCCAATATCTCCTATCCCGTTTTTCGAAATATATTTCAATTCCAATTCGTTCGATTTATAGGAAAGATACACGTAAATTGCTATTTTACAGGTTAACCGATCGGAGTTGGTACGGCGAACATTTAAAATCGTACAATGAATTTTTCAAACATTAAAATTTGTAAAATCAATAACTAAAGTTGAGACGCAAACCAACTATGTAATAACCTGAGTTCGATTAAAATTAATGGCTCAAATCGCGTATAAATATTGAGTTTCAAGGACTGTTTGCGAAAGCATAGCGGGCTATGGTAAGCAAATATGACGCAGAAAATCGGTATTTATAAGTGAAATTCATGCTCGTTTTATTCTATATATTCTGCAAATCGTTTTATTTTGAATTGTTCTTTTTAATGTTCCAATTCCAATTTAGATATAAGATTTTGTATTTTCGGAAGAGAATCAAAATAACCTAAATTAACGATGAAAGTCAACTTCAGATACCTGCTCACCATTTCATTGGTTACTGCTTTGGGCGGACTACTTTTTGGCTTCGATATTTCTGTCATTTCAGGCACAATTCCATTTCTCCAGGAGTTTTTCGAATTAGACGAAATCTTAAAAGGCTGGGTAGTAAGCAGTGCATTAATTGGTTGTATTATTGGAGCAAGTTTTAGTGGTAGGTTTGGCGATTATCTCGGGCGTAAAAAAGTGTTGCTGGTAGTGAGTATTTTGTTTGGCATTTCGGCAATTGGCAGCGGGTGGGCAAACAGCATTTCAACATTTGTATTTTACCGGATTCTTGGAGGAATTGCAGTGGGTGGTGCATCGGTTTTAGCGCCCATGTACATCGCCGAAGTTTCGCCGGCGCATTTACGCGGAAGAATGGTTTCTTTGAATCAACTAACCATTGTAATCGGAATTTCGTTGGCTTATTTCTCGAACTATTTTTTATTGGCGGTGGGCGAAAATGCCTGGCGATGGATGTTCGCCGCAGAAGCCGTTCCATCGTTTCTGTTTTTCTTTGCACTTTTTATTGTTCCTGAAAGTCCACGCTGGCTGGTGGCCCGAAATGAAGACAAAAAAGCACACCAGATTTTAAGCAAGGTAGCCGGTAAAAAATTTGCCGATTTTGAATTAGTTGAAATCAAAGATTCTCTTGTGGGTTCAGAAAAAAGAGGAACATTAAAAGATGCTTTCAAAAAGAAATATTCGCTGATATTGATTCTAGGAATATTTCTGGCTGTATTTCAACAATGGTCGGGAATAAATGTCATTTTCTTTTATGCTCCCGACATTTTCGCCAAAGCAAATTTGGGCGTCGACACTGCACTATTTCAAACGACATTGATCGGAATAATGAACGTTGTTTTCACCATTTTAGCGATGCGTGTGATCGACAAAATCGGACGTAAAAAACTCATGTTGATTGGTGCCGCTGGTATGGTAGTTTGTTATGCCGTAATTGGATTTCTGTTTAAAACCGGGCGAACCGACGATTGGATGTTACTAACGTTTATCATCATAACTCCCGCATTTTTTGCTTTCGGACTGGGGCCAACCGTTTGGGTGGTGCTTTCCGAAATTTTTCCGAATAAAATACGTGGTGCTGCCATGTCGGTTGCAACTTTTTCGTTGTGGGTAGCCTGTTACATTCTCACGCTTACTTTTCCAATTTTGGTCGATCTTTTTAGCGAAGCCACTACATTCTGGATTTACGGTATAATTTGTATCGCTGGATTTTTGGTGATTTACAAATTATTGCCCAAAACCAAAGGTATTTCGCTGGAGAAATTAGAAAAGATGCTGGTGAAAGAATAGAATAAAAATTGGAACTCAACTTTTGAGGAAGGGAATTGTTTCAAATCAACGATATGAAAATGCAGATGGTTCGCTCATGCTCATTCTAACTGATTCTTTGGAAACAAAAGAAAAAAGGAAAAATCCTACATCGTGTCCTTTTGAAAATGCGGAGGAGGCAAAAATCGAGATATTGATTAGATATCAAACAAAAATCAAATTTCAATCCAAAATCATGCAGTAAAAATATATTAATTGTAGTATTTTAAGGCCATCAAAAGAAAAGTAAAAGGATCAGATATGAACTCAAGAGAACAATTTTTAAAAACCGTTAATCACAAACAACCCGACCGGATTGTGATGGATTTAGGATCTACCGGAGTAACCGGGATTCACATTCAAACCATTTCGAATTTGCGTAGACATTACGGACTTCAGCGAAAACCTATCAGAGTAATAGAGCCTTTTCAAATGTTGGGCGAAGTTGGCTGGGAATTAATCGATTCGATCGGTATTGATGTGATCGGCGCCTGGGGAAAAAACAACATGTTTGGTTTTAACAATCATTCGCCTTACAAAGAATGGAAAACTCCATGGGGTCAACGGGTAATGGTTCCGCTAAATTTTAATACCACCAAAGACGAAAACGGCGATTTATTAATGTATCCCGAAGGCGACACTTCGGTTGCTCCCTGTGCAAAAATGCCAAAAGCAAGCTATTTTTTCGATGCGATAATTCGTCAGGAACCAATTGTTGAAGAGGAACTCGATGTTGAAAATAATTTACAGGAATTTGGTTTGATCAGCGATTCTGATTTAGAACACTGGCGGGTGGAAGTCGACAAAGCATATTTCTCGGGGAAAGCCGTCATTGCAGCATTTGGAGGAACTGCACTCGGCGATATTGCACTCGTTCCGGGAATGAATTTAAAAGCGCCAAAAGGAATTCGAGATGTGTCTGAGTGGTACATGAGTACGGCAGCACGTCCCAATTATATAAAAGGTATTTTCGAGCGTCAGGTGGAAATTGCCATCGAAAATCTGAAACGAATTTACGCTGTAGTTGGCAACAAAGTAAACGCGATGTTTATTTGTGGTACCGATTTTGGGACTCAGGATTCTACCTTCTGTTCTCCCGAACAATTCGACGAAATGTGGCTGCCATACTACAAAAAAGTAAACGACTGGATTCACGAAAATACACAGTGGAAAACATTCAAACACTCGTGTGGAGCCATTGAAAGTTTTATGGATGGATTTATTCGTGCCGGATTCGATATTATTAATCCGGTTCAGATAAACGCTGCCGGAATGGATCCGGTAAAACTAAAACAAAAATATGGTCGCGACCTGACTTTTTGGGGTGGTGGTGTCGATACTCAGCATGTTCTTCCTTTCGGAAAACCTGCAGAAGTTCGCGAACAGGTATTGCGCACCTGCGATATTTTCTCGAAAGATGGCGGTTTTGTTTTTAACACCGTTCATAATATTCAGGCCAATGTTCCGGTAGAAAACGTGGTGGCCATGTTAGATGCCATCCAAGAATTTAACGGACGATAATAAGTCTCAGTTTACAGTCTCAGTTTACACCAGAATATCTGGCAACTGAGACTGAAACTGCCAACTTTTTTGCTCAACCTAAACCGAACTAAAATGAAACGAATTATTTTCATCACCATCCTTTTCCTTTTTACAAATTCTGTCTTTTCACAGCAATACGAAAGCAACTGGGAATCGATAAACAGTCGGCCAACTCCGGCCTGGTTCGAAGACATCAAATTTGGAATTTTTATTCACTGGGGAGTTTATGCTGTTCCGGCCTGGGCACCAGCCAACGAAGATATTGGTGTTTATGCAAAATACTCGGAATGGTACTGGTGGCGAATGATGGAAGACAGCCAAGCAGGAAAATTGTTTCGCGATTATCACAATAAAATGTATGGTGAAAAATTTCAATACCAGGATTTTGCCGGCGACTTTAAAGCCGAACACTGGGATCCAAAACATTGCGCAGAAGTTTTTAAAAAATCGGGAGCAAAATATGTGATGTTGACCTCGAAACATCACGAAGGATTTACACTTTGGCCTAGCGAACAAAGCTGGAACTGGAACAGTGTTGATATTGGTCCGCACCTCGATATTTGCGGCGATTTAAGTGCAGCAGTAAAAGAGGCCGGTTTACACATGGGCTTTTATTATTCCTTGTACGAGTGGTTTAATCCGACTTACAAAAGTAACCTGGAAAAATACGTAGACGAACACATGATTCCACAAATGAAAGATCTGGTTACGCGGTACGAACCCGATTTTTTATGGACCGACGGAGAATGGGATCACCCCAGCGAAAAATGGAAAAGCACCGAATTTCTGGCCTGGCTTTTTAACGAATCTCCGGTAAAAGACAACATTTGTATCAACGACCGCTGGGGAAAAGAAACACGCGGAAAACTTGGCGGATATTTTACAACCGAATATGGTCATGTTTATGGCGATGTGGAAGATATTAACGAAGTTGCACATCCCTGGGAAGAATGTCGTGGAATTGGCACTTCGTTTGGATACAACCAGGTGGAAGATTTAAACAACTATCTATCATCAAAAGCATGTATCGATTTATTGATTGAAAAAGTTGCCGGTGGTGGTAATTTATTGCTGGATATCGGGCCAACAGCCGACGGAAGAATTCCGGTAATCCAGCAACAACGATTGCTCGACATTGGAGCTTGGCTCGATGTAAACGGAGAAGCCATATACAATACCCGAAAATGGGAAGGTGCCCACCAAAACAAACAGAAGCATGTTTATTTCACAAAAAAAGGAAACGATTTGTATGTGCTTTGTATAAAATTCCCTGTTTCTACTATTGATATAAAAGGAATTAAGGGAGCATCAAAAGTTACGATGTTGGGAGTCGACAAAAAAATAAAGTATAAAA
>JBNKOT010000390.1:0-8514 GCA_050294855.1 Draconibacterium sp.
CCACCAAATTTGAAAACTTTCATAATCTAGAACTTCAAAATTTTGGTAAAACTAAATAATTATTGTTCAACTGTACAAGGTCTCTCCACAGAAACTTTAACTTCCTAAAAAAAACATTAATTTAGTTGCTCTTCAAAAAAATTACAAAATGAATATTTCATCGACAGTAAAATTAAATAATGGTGTGGAAATGCCCTGGCTGGGACTGGGAGTTTTTCGTGCCAATGAAGGAAACGAAGTGGAAAAAGCTGTTTTGACTGCTCTGGAATTTGGATACAAAAGTATCGATACAGCGGCGATTTATCAGAACGAGCGCGGTGTTGGGAAAGCAATAATCGAAAGTGGAATGGCTCGCGAAGATATTTTTCTGACATCGAAATTGTGGAACAGCGAACAGGGCTACCAAACAACATTGGATGCTTTTGAAGCCAGTCTCGAGAAGTTGCAGACCAATTATTTGGATTTATACCTGATCCACTGGCCAAAAGGCGAACGCTCGGTTGAAACATGGAAAGCCATGGAAGAAATCTATGCAAAAGGAAAAATAAGAGCAATTGGGGTGAGTAATTTTCTGGTACATCATCTCGAAGATTTTTTACCGCACTGCAAAATCATTCCGGCAGTAAATCAGGTTGAATTTCATCCGGAATTAATACAACCCGATTTGATGCAATTTTGCGAAACAGCAGGAATCAGACTCGAAGCATGGCGCCCAATTATGGAAGGCCGTGTAAATGAAATCCCTGTTTTTCAGGAGCTTTCGGAAAAGTATGGAAAAACACCGGTTCAGATTGTATTACGATGGGACATTCAAAAAGGAGTGGTTACCATTCCAAAATCGGTTAACCCGGAACGGATCAGATCGAACGGCGATATTTTTGATTTTGAATTAAGCCCCGATGATGTAAAAAAAATTGATCAACTGGATAAAAACAATCGACTGGGAGGACATCCCGACACTATTAATTTTTAAAGAATGAAAAAACTAAGCTTTCTGATTTTTGTACTTGTTGCTTTTGTGAGTTTCGGACAAATTCAAAAAAATAATAAAAGTGCGCTTACCATCGAACAAATAATGCAGGATCCGGCGCAATGGATCGGCACTGCGCCCGAACGAATTGCCTGGGGAGAACAAGGAAATTTTATCTATTTTAACTGGAATCCGGGAAAAGATACACTTGCTTCTTTATATTCGTATTCGCTAAAAAATGGAAAAACAGAAAAAGTTTCGTTGGATAAAAAATTAAAACTCCCTGGAAATTATGGCAATTACAATGCCGACAAATCGCAAAAAGTATTTACACGAGATGGAAATATTTTTCTGCTGAATTGTAAAACAGGAAGCGAAAAACAATTAACCGACTGGCTGGAAAGAGTTTCTTCGGCTGAATTTGTTTTGAATGGGACTCAGATCTCATTTATAAAAGACAACAACCTTTTTACCATAAATCCGGAAACCGGGTTAATAAAACAAATCACCAACTTTAGTAGTGGCGAAGACCGCCCTGAGCGAAAAAGCAAAGGACAGGCAAAATGGCTGGAAAACCAGCAAAAAGAATTATTTACGGTTTTAAACGAACGGGAAGCAAACAACAAAGCCCGAGAATACCAACGTGAAAAGGAAAAGGCAGCGCAGCCCGAAAAAATCTATTTGGGCAAGAAACGATTGGGCGGTGCTTCTTTAAGTCCCAGCGGAAAATTTGTGGTTTACTCCACTTATGAAAGTCCGCAGGGAACAAAATCAACTTCGGTTACACACCATGTTACCAAATCGGGTTATACCGAAGAACAACATTCTAGAACAAAAGTGGGCAGCACACAAACCAATGTTGAAATGGGAATTTTCGACATCGAAAACAACAAAGTTATTTCGATTAAAACCGCATCGATTCCCGGATTAAAAGATTTGCCCGATTACCTGAAAGATTATCCCGACAAAATGCCCAAAGACAGTGCTGAAATAAAAGACCGGACAATTAATTTACTTGGTCCGGTTTGGAACGAAACCAAAGATTTGGCGATGGTTGTTGCTTTGTCGCAAGATAACAAAGACCGCTGGATTTTATTGCTCGATCCGGCCACTGGCAAACTCGAATTGCTCGACCGCCAACGCGACGAAGCATGGATTGGTGGCCCAGGAATTGGTGGTTGGGGATTTTCGACCGGAGAAATTGGTTGGATGCCCGACGGAAAATCGGTTTGGTTTCATTCTGAAGAATCGGGTTACTCGCATTTGTACACTGTAAACACAGAAACGAAAAAGAAACAGGCGCTAACAAATGGGAAATTTGAGGTTTCCGGCGTTTCGATGTCAAACAATAAAAAACACTTCTATTTTACAGCCAACAAAGTACATCCTGGCGTAACTCACTTTTATAAAATGCCGGTTTGGGGCGGCGAACTTACACAAATTACTTCGATGGAAGGCAACAACGAAGTTACACTTTCGCCCGACGAAAAAATGCTGGCCATCCGATATTCGTTTGCCAACAAACCCTGGGAATTGTATGTTCAGGAGAATAAACCGGGTGCACAAGCTTTACAAATTACTACTTCAACGACCAAAGAATTTAATGAATACAACTGGCGGGTTCCGGCGTTTATTACTTTTAATGCCGAAGACGGAGCGGAAGTTCATGCTCGTTTGTATCGACCCGAATCGCCCGAAAAACAAGGCCCGGCAGTAATTTTCGTACACGGTGCTGGCTACTTGCAAAACGCACACAAATGGTGGAGCAGCTATTTCCGCGAATACCAGTTTCACAATTTTTTAGTAGATAATGGATACACCGTTTTAGACATCGATTACCGCGGAAGTGCCGGTTATGGCCGCGACTGGCGCACCGGAATTTATCGTCACATGGGAGGAAAAGACCTTTCGGATAACGTGGATGGCGCAAAATTGCTGGTCGAAAAATACGATGTTTCTCCCGATAAAATTGGATTGTACGGGGGGTCGTACGGAGGATTTATCACTTTAATGGCGATGTTTAACAATCCCGATGTTTTTAGTGCCGGCGGTGCACTTCGCTCGGTAACCGACTGGGCACATTACAACCACGGATACACGGCAAATATTTTAAATACACCAGTTGAAGACAGCATCGCGTTTGTGCGCAGTTCGCCCATATATTTTGCCGAAGGACTGGAAGGTGCGCTTTTAATGTGCCACGGAATGGTGGACGACAATGTACAATTTCAGGACATTGTGCGACTAACTCAGCGATTGATTGAGTTGGGTAAAGAAAACTGGGAACTGGCTGTATATCCGGTTGAAGCACACGGTTTTCGAGAGCCCAGCAGCTGGACGGACGAATACAAACGTATTTTTAAACTCTTCGAGGAGAATTTGAAATAATTAAACTACTAATTACTATTTTTCAGAACAAAAAAGAATATATATTTGAAGTTGGAATTCAGATTTGTATCTTTTTATAAAAAAGAATCTTTTAACAATTAACAATAATATACTGTATATCTGATATTTAAATTCCAAAAAGAATAAGCAGACAACGATAAAGTTTAATTTAATATAAAGATTGATAGATGTTAAGCCCGACAAGAATATAGTTCTTGTTTTGCATGTACCTTCGCAGCATTGAAATTATTAAAACATTGAATAGAAATCTTGTAAATAGTAACTTTAAACTGCTCTCATTTTCAGGGGTCTGCCTGATAATGTGCTTTTTATTGTTTACTGCGCAGGAGAAAAAAACGATCCGCTTTTCGGGCGAAAATGAAAATAGCATTTCTTTTTTGGTTGAAAACAGTATTTTGGATGATGTTCAATCGATGCTCAGCGATGAAGAAACCGAAAATTTCAAAAAGAATCTGCTTATTTTCATCCATAAAAAATCGCATTTTAAATCCGATCAAATTACTACGGAATATGCGGTAGTACAGAGCCAAAAAAGTGTTCAACAATTCATTCTCATTCATCATTGCGACCTTCCGCCACCTTGTATTTTTGCATAAACAACGAATTGCTTTTTTCTATTTTTTTCTTCAACAATTTAACATAACTTGAATTTCAATATTCAATCTACTAAAGATCTGATGTTTAAGTCTACTATCAATCATTTGCTGATTCTGCATTTTATTTCAATCGTAATGGTTTTCGAAAGCATTTTTATGCTTTTACCGATCTTAATTTCTCTCTATTACAAAGAAACAATTACCACACAATTAGTATATGCATTCACTGCAACACTTTTTTCAGGTTTTATTCTGAATGTTTTAACCCGGAAAAAACGAAAAGTTGAACCGAGCAGAAACGAGAGCATTTTAATTGTAAGTATTGGTTGGTTAATTTTAGGATTGATTGGCACACTTCCCTATCTTTTTACCCGCTCGATTCCGGGATTTACGAATGCTTTTTTTGAATCAATTTCGGGATTTACAACTACCGGTTCTTCCATATTGCAAGACATTGAGGCGCTACCAAAAAGTATTTTGTTTTGGCGCGCAGAAACCCACTGGATCGGGGGAATGGGGATTATAGTTTTGGTGGTTGCCATCATGCCCTTTCTGAAAATTAATGGCATTTATCTTTTTCATTCCGAAACATCGAATGTTGCCGACGAAAAAATCACAACCCGAATTCGACAATCGGCACGAAACCTGTGGCTCGTTTATATCGGGTTAACGTTTGTGGAAATTATTCTGCTTTGTTTGGGCAAAATGCCACTTTTCGACAGCGTGTGTCACTCTTTTGCAACCATTGCAACCGGTGGTTTTTCAACAAAAAACGACAGTATTGCGGGCTATTCAGCCTACATTCAATACGTTATTGCCTTATTTATGTTGTTGTCGGGAATCAATTTTACGCTTCACATTTATTTGTTAAAAAGAAGAATAAAGCCTGTTTTAAAAAACGAAGAATTAAAACTTTACCTTTCTATTATAATTGTTGTTGGAATTCTGATTGCTACCTTGGTATACCTGAATACTGAAATTGGTCTTGAAAAAGCAATTAGAGACTCATTTTTTCAGGTGATTTCGATTATTACCGCCACCGGATTTGCAACTGCCGACTACCTGAACTGGCCTATTCAGAGTATAATTCTGATTGCAATGTTAATGTTAATTGGTGCTTCTGCCGGATCGACCGGCGGTGGAGTAAAAGTAATCCGTCATTTAATTTCCTTAAAAAAGATCAAACATTCGATAAAAAGTATCATTTCTCCCAACTCTTATTCGGTTATCAAATACAACGATAAGATACTCGACATCGACTATATTTCGCGTGTGATGGCATTTATTGCAATGTACTATACAATTCTAATTATCAGTACATTAGCAATGATGCTTACAGGACAAGACGCTGCTACTTCTTTTGGTGCAGTGGCAACAAGTATGGCAGGAATTGGTCCCGGGTTTGGAACAGTTGGTCCGGCAAGCAACTTTTATTACTTGCCGGTTTTTTCCAAATATTTTCTTGCTTTTTTAATGATTCTCGGACGGTTGGAAATTTATTCAGTTCTGATTTTATTCACCCGTTCGTTCTGGCGATCGTAGCTTATTTATTTTCTTCCTGCAACAAAAACTTACCGTTTTTACGAATACGTTTTGCCCAGTAAATAAAAGGTGTATCGGCAGCTGCAACAATAAATTTCAGAAAGTAAGTTGTAATTAATATTTCGATTAAAAGTGGCATTTCGAAAACACCAATAAACGCAATCGAAACAAAAACAACACTGTCGATTAACTGCGAAACCGCTGTACTTAAATTATTGCGCAACCAAAGTTGATTCTCTTTAGGGAAACGTTTTTTCCAGAAATGAAATGACCAAACATCGTGGCGCTGCGAAAGTAAATATGCCGCTAAACTTGCCATGGCAATCCGGGGCATTAAACTAAAAATTGTGCTGGTGGCTTCGTGAGCAACACCGGCAAACTCATCGCCTTCGAGTGGTTGAAAAGCAAGTGCCAGATTCATTAAAAGTGTCATGGCAATCAAGCTAAAGAAGCCAATCCAAACGGCTTTTTTTGCCTCCTTTTTCCCGTAATTCTCAGAAAGAATATCGGTCACCAAAAACGACGTTGCGTATACAATGTTACCCAAAGTCGCTACCAAACCAAATAATTCAACCGTTTGAATAACCTGGATATTGGCAACAATTACCGAAATTGGTATCCACATAACCAATCCCCATTTGCCAAACAATTTGTACGCTAAAATAATCAGGAAAAAATTTGCCAGCAACATGGCCAGCCAAAGTAGTTCGTTTTGCATTTTTTTAATTTTTTACGCAGGGTGATGGAACCTGCATTTTTGTTAAATCCTTATTTTAAAGCGCGCAAAAGTAATCATATTTGCGAAATCAGAAAATTCCATCTCGTTTTTTACGGAATGCTTTCAATTATTTCATGTCTACATCGCGCGAGATATACCCCCCATAATCTTTTAATATTGGATTATAACTTTCGTGAAACAAAGGCGATGACACCAAAAAATCGGCAGTCGATCTGTTCGATGCGGTTGGAATATTGTACAAAACCGTAATCCGCAACAAAGCTTTTACGTCTACATCGTGTGGCTGAGGTTGCATCGGATCCCAAAAAAAGATCATTATGTCAATTTCTCCGTCAACAATCATCGATCCAATTTGCTGATCGCCTCCCAGTGGCCCCGATTTCAATTTTGTAATCGTTGGCGGAACAATATTGTTTTCCTGACATTTCTCTGCCAGTGTTTGCTCCACCAGTTTTCCGGTGGTTCCGGTACAGATTAAATCGTGCTGTGCCAATTCTTTCCAGTTATACGAAACCCATTCAATTATATCTTTTTTGCGGTTGTCGTGTGCGACAATTCCAACATTTTTTTTCTTTTTCATATACGCTAATTGTTAATTCTCAAAGGTAAGCTTTGTAACTCGCACGATAATAATCATTCTTTGTGCAAAAGATTTTACATGCTCGTTTCATCTTACTAAATTTTTGTTTCTCAAGGCATAAAAAACAACTCGTTTATCAAGTTCAAATGAGTTATCTCTTTTTTCTCAGTATCGAAATTTGTTCCAATTGTTGAAAACTAAATTTCAATAATAGGCTACAAATGTAGGTCTTCCTGATTTAGCTCCTATAATTCTGTCCGCTAAAAATGCAATTCTTGGTTTAATGTTAAATTACGAAAACTACAAATAGCACATATTACTCATAAACAATTAGTTAAGAAATTTACAAAAATAAACACCAGCAAGCGATTTTTGGAAAACTAAAAAACAAAAGTTATTACACTTTTTTCAGTGTATTTAATACATCGGTACTTATTTTACCAAACAATGAAACTCCTGCAGCGCCATTCGACATAGCAATTCTGATTCCTTCTTCCAGTTCTTCCTGCGATTTAAAATCGGGAATAAACAGTCCTGCATAAAGCGGAAATCTATCGTTTAAAAAATGTACTCCTTCTTGCACTGCATCGCCAATCCAGCTCACTTGCTCTTTGTAAAATCCCTGGTAAATCATGGGGCAAACGCCGTCTAAATTCCATTTTGTCCAGTCCTGACGTACAATTCGACGGGCAATTTCGGGCGTTGGGAAAACAGCTGCCGTAACTGGTTTTTTCTTACTATGTGCCACTTCAGACAAATGATTTACAACCTTATTTACTTGATTATATCTGAAAGTTCGCCACGATGGACTTTGATCCGGAAACTCCATATCCAGCGGATCGATACCGGTTTTTTCCTTATACATACTTCTGCAGGTGTCGCAGTAGCAAAAATCGTATTCGGGCAATTCCCTGGTTTGTTCAATGCCATAATTTCCCCAAAGATTTACCGGAAGAATAACGTCGCAATAACGAATATAATCCAAGTGAATACCATCTACATAATCTTTCGAAATAATCGATTCCACCAGGTTTGTGAGGTATTCTTTCACTTCGGGTTTCGATGGGCAAAGCCAGCGATAATAACCAACATAAGGAGGTTTGTTCGCGCAAGAATCGCCATTTCTGCTCACGGCATAATATTCTGGATGATTTTCGAGTAATTCCTTTTCTCCTCGGTTCATAGTCCACATCCAGCGGTGTGCTTCCAAAGCGGCCTTTTTAGCGATACGAAAATGTCGTTCGCTGTCGTTTTCAAAAAACATTCCACGGATTCCGGCCTCATAAAAACTTTCGTATTTTTCTTTTAATTCCTGATCGGTTTCTTCCTGATTTGGATTTTCCCATACCCAATGTTTTGGTCTTTTATTTTTTTTCTTTGAACTTGCCGCCTTTGCTTCTCCTGCACCTAATACAGCCACTCCCATTCCGGCTAATACCGACGATTTTAAAAATTCTCGTTTATTCATATCTTTCGTTAATTAATTATCACTTACAATAATCCATCCTGATTAACAGATAGTTTTAATCCCTTATCGTTTTGCAAATAAACTGTAAATTGATTACCGTTTACTTCCATTTCGTATTTATGGTTCCGTTCTCAGTTTTTGTTGATTGCTTGATTTCCAGATCGGAAAACGAGGATGCAAACTTACCATTTCCTCTCCTGAATTGCTGCT
>JBNKOT010000391.1:0-9587 GCA_050294855.1 Draconibacterium sp.
AATGGTATGAATTTCGTCGATAAATAATATCACATTATTTACTTTCGAAAGCTCGTTTAAAATTGCTTTCATTCGTTCTTCGAACTGCCCGCGGTATTTTGTTCCGGCAACAATCGAAGCTACATCTAAACTAACAACTCGTTTGTCGAAAAGAATTCTTGAAACTGTTTTATTCACAATCCGAATGGCCAAACCTTCGGCAATTGCAGATTTACCAACTCCGGGTTCGCCTATTAAAATCGGATTATTCTTTTTTCTCCGGCTTAAGATCTGTGCCAGTCTTTCAATTTCTCGTTCTCTTCCAACAATCGGATCCAAACTATTTTCTTCTGCAAGTTTGGTAATGTCTATTCCAAAATTATCTAAAACGGGAGTGTCCGATTTTGTTGGAGCGCCTTTTTTAGGTCCCTGATGTCCGGAAGGTCCTTTCGAAAAAGAATCGCCCTGGTCATCGTCTTCGCTTTCCGGAAAATCGGATTTATTTTCGATGTCTTTGTACGATTGTAAACGCGATTTTGCGGTATAATAATTTACACCGTATTCCATTAAAATTTGAGTGACCAAACTTTCGCTGTCTTTTAAAATTGCCAGCAACAAATGGCCGCTATTAACCGTTGTACTCTTAAAAGCACGCGCTTCAAGATAAATCAGTTTTAACGTTTTTTCTGCGGCTTTTAACATGGTTAAATCAGACGCAGGATCAATCTCTATGTCTGTTTTTATTTTTCTTTCGATTAACTGTTTTATCTCTTTTAAATCGACACCCAAATTTTCAAGAATATCAGTCGCAATTCCTTCCCCGTCGCGCAAAATACCCAGAAACAAGTGTTCCTGTCCAATGGTATCGTTGCCCAGTCGGATTGCTTCTTCCCGGCTGTATCCTATAATGTCTTTTATTCTTGGTGAAAACTGTGAATTCATGTCTTTGTATAAAAATTATGCTTCTGTATAAACAAAAATTATTCCTAAAAGTTGAAAGATAAAATTAATCAAAAAAGACAGGTTATTTTCCTGCTTTTGTCATAAGTTATCAAAATTGGGGAATTTTAGCTGAATTATTGACAGTTGAAATGTTAATAACTACTTATTACCATGGTGTTAATTCAATGAAAAAAATGTCCTTTTGACAGATGATTTTACTATTTTTGTGCGTCTTTTTATTTATGATAATTAAGTTTGAAAGGAGATATAAATGATTGAAGGAGAAAAGATTATCAGGATTAACATCGAAGAGCAGATGAAGTCTGCTTATATCGATTATTCCATGTCGGTAATTGTATCGCGAGCCCTACCAGATGTTCGCGATGGTTTAAAGCCAGTTCATCGTCGGGTTTTGTTCGGCATGAATGAATTGGGAATGTTCTCAAATAAAGCGTATAAAAAATCAGCAAGGATTGTTGGAGAAGTATTAGGAAAGTATCACCCACACGGTGATTCTTCTGTTTACTTTGCCATGGTGCGTATGGCACAGGAATGGTCGTTGCGTTATCCAATGATCGACGGGCAGGGAAACTTTGGTTCTGTCGATGGCGATAGTCCGGCAGCAATGCGTTATACAGAGGCTCGTTTGGCTAAAATTGCTGAATTAACACTGGCCGATCTCGATAAAAATACGGTTGATTTTCAACCTAATTTCGACGAGTCGTTAAACGAGCCGACAGTTTTACCCACAAGAATACCACAACTTTTGGTCAACGGTGCTTCCGGAATTGCAGTAGGAATGGCAACAAATATGCCACCACACAATTTATCCGATACCATCGATGCTGCCATCGCTTATATCGACAACAATGATATTAGCATCGAAGAGTTGATTGATATCGTAATTGCTCCAGATTTTCCAACCGGAGGTATTATATACGGATATCAAGGTGTGAAAGATGCCTACGAAACCGGAAAGGGTAGAGTAGTTATTAGAGGTAAAGCACACATCGAAAACGAAAATGGCCGCGAAAAAATTGTTGTGACTGAAATACCTTATTTGGTGAACCGCGCAGAAATGATCCAAAAAACTGCGGATTTGGTGAACGAGAAAAAAATTGAAGGAATTTCGAATGTAAACGACGAATCGGACAGAGACGGAATGCGTGTAGTATACGATTTAAGACGCGATGCAATGAGCAATGTTGTTTTAAACAAACTATATAAATATACTTCGCTGCAAACGTCGTTTAGTGTCAACAATATCGCACTTGTAAAAGGGCGTCCACAAATGTTAAATCTGAAAGATTTAATCCATTATTTTGTTGAACACCGTCATGAGGTAGTAACGCGTCGTACACAATACGAACTGGAACAAGCCGAAAAACGGGCGCACATTTTAGAAGGATTAATTATTGCCAGCGATAACATCGACGAAGTAATTGCCATTATACGTGCATCGTCGACTCCCGAAGAAGCGCGCGAAAAATTAATCGAACGTTTCGAATTGAGCGACATTCAGTCACGCGCCATTGTAGAAATGCGATTACGTCAATTAACCGGTCTGGAGCAAGATAAATTACGTGGCGAATACGAAGAAATAATGAAATTAATTGAACACCTGAAAAATATTCTTTCGGATGTTACATTAAGAATGGAAATTATTAAAGAGGAGTTGGTTGAGGTTAAAGCAAAATTTGGCGACGAAAGAAGATCGGAGCTGGTGCCAAATGCCGAAGAATTTAATCCTGAAGATTTTTATGCCGACGAAGAAATGGTAATCACCATTTCGCATCTTGGTTATATAAAAAGAACACCACTTACCGAATTCCGTACGCAAGGAAGGGGAGGAGTTGGTGCCAAAGGAAGTACAACTCGCGATGAAGATTTTCTGGAACAGATAATAATTGCATCGATGCACAACACCTTACTTTTATTTACTGAAAAAGGAAAGTGTTTTTGGATGAAAGTATATCAAATTCCTGAAGGAACAAGAACATCAAAAGGTCGTGCAATTCAAAACATATTAAATATTGAACCCGATGACAAAGTGCTGACTTTTATAAAAGTTAAAACTTTGGTAGACAAGGAATTTATTAATAATAATTATATTATTCTGGCCACTACAAAGGGGATCATCAAAAAAACAACGCTGGAAGCTTATTCACGACCACGACAAAATGGTGTTAACGCGATTACTATTCGCGAAGGAGACCGTTTGTTGGAAGCACGATTAACAAATGGAGAAAGCGAAGTGATGCTGGCCGTGCGTTCCGGTAAAGCTATTCGATTCAACGAAAGTATTGTTCGTGCTATCGGTCGAACCGCATCGGGCGTGCGTGGAATACGGCTGGGCAACGAAAACGATGAAGTGATTGGCATGGTTTGTGTTCAGGATGAGAATGAAGATATCCTTGTTGTTTCTGAAAACGGCTACGGAAAACGTTCTAAAATTGATGATTACCGAATTACAAATCGGGGTGGTAAGGGTGTAAAAACCATAAATATTACCGAAAAAACCGGTCAGCTAATTGCAATGAAAAGTGTTTCTGATGATAACGACTTGATGATTATTACATCGAATGGTTTGACGATCAGACTTGCTGTTAATTCAATTTCGGTGCTTGGTAGAGCAACACAGGGAGTGAGGGTGATCAACCTAAAAGACAACGATAAAATCGCATCGGTTGCCAGAATTAGCGTCGAAGAAGACAAAGAGGAAAACAATGATGGCGAAGAGGTTGATACAGAAGAAAATAACTTAGAACAAGAATAAATTATTGAATATTAAGCTTCAAATTTGAATAAAAAGTTTATTCATATATTTTTGTACCAAAAATTAATTTAAAAAATAATAAGGATGAAAAAAACAATTATTTTACTAGCCTTTGTTTTTGCTGTTTCTGGAGCTTTTGCACAAAAAGGAAAAGTAACCAGTGCACAAAACCTTAAAGACACAGGAAAGTTAGATAAAGCATTTGAGACAATTGAGGAAACAATTGACTCGTCTAACCCTAAAGCCGAAAAATCAATTCCCTGGCCAAAAACATGGGAAGTACGTGGAGATATTTATCAGGCTATTTTTCAATCGCAGGATACAAATATTAAAAAGCTGAGTGCCGATCCGTTAACGGTTGCTTTAGATTCATACAAAAAAGCATTGGAACTCGATGAAAAAGATAAGTTTGGAAAAACGTTAAAAATCAAACTTACACTTTTAACCAACGATTTAACCAATCAGGCAGTTCAAGCATTTCAGGATGAAGATTATGACAAGGCACTAAAATCATTCGAACAAATACTTGATATTCAGGATGTTGACATTGTAAAAGCTGACAATCCGAATGCTATTGATACTGTAATTCTCTTTAATACCGGTTTGGCTGCGTACAACGCAAAAAATTACGATAAAGCAATTAAATATTACAGCGAAGCGGCTAAACATGGTTATAACGGTGCTCGTACCTACAGTTTAATTGCCAGTGCTTACCAGTTAAAAGGCGATACCATTGGTTCATTGGACGTTTTAAAAGAAGGTTTTAACAAATACCCGACCGATAATGGTGTTTTAACCAGCATGATTCAGATTTATCTTGATATGGATAAAACTGACGATGCCATGAAATACCTGGAAATGGCGATCGAACAAGATCCAACAAATACCACGTATTATTTTGCACAGGGAACATTGTACGAAAAGTTGAAAGACGAAGAAAATGCAATTAAAACCTACGAAAAAGCACTGGAAATCGATCCAACTTTTTTTAATGCATTTTATAACCTGGGTGCACTTTATTACAATAAAGGCGTAGCTCAGGTAGATGTTGCCAGAGAAGTTCCTGCAAACGAAAATGAAAGATACGAAGCAGAATTAAAGAAAGCCGATGTTTGGTTCGAAAAATCGTTACCTTACATGGAGAAATGTAATGAATTACAACCAGATTCTCCGGAAACATTGGAGTCTTTAAAAAACTTGTACTACCGTATGAAAATGATGGATAAGTACAATGCGGTACTTGAAAAGTTAGGACAATAATATATATTAGAAAAGGAGGGCAAACACTCTCCTTTTTCAATATATATTCTATTATACATAATATCAATTATAGGACAAGCGTGTATGTTTGATATTTTGGAATTCTAGGGTTAATACGCCCAGCTCTGCTGGTTTGCATAAAATCAGATATATGGCTTGCAAAGTCATATATCGTCAAAGATTTTATGTAAAAGTGTAGAGTAGTTCTTTACAAGTCGTTTTTCCTATAATTCAATATTATGTCTGCGCTCATTCTTCGCTTGCCTTCGCCAATCCGCTCAGGTAAATACAACGCACAAATCCGACGCGCTGAAAATGTGCTAATCTGAATATCTGTACTAAAAAATAATTCTATGCGATTCTCAGAGCTTTAAGAATTCGTAGTTCTTGGCATGGTTTTCCTATAATTCGACACTATATTAAATAGCCGCACGGCCAACGCACGTTTCCATCGCTCGTCAGCCGCACGCCTATAAATACAAAATCCCTCCCTAAAAAATTTTTAGCGCCTATAGAATAATATTTTCTGCTAATAATCCGCATCAGTATAACAAATTCTCAGATCTACTCTATTTATCATAATTGATTTATCAATAGAATTTGCTATACACTTGCTTACTTAAGTATTTAGTAAATACTAGCAAATATCGTTGATGTTTTACTCTTATTATGTATTGAATTTCAATTGTTTAGAAACTGGAATAAAGATAAAATGTCCTCGTGCCGGACTGGCATTCACTTTTCTTCTTGATAAGAAAAGTAAACACGAAGAAGGCATTTCTGAGCTCAAGAAGAAAATAAAGCTATCCTCGCGCTCTTGTCATTTTTAGCGGCTTTCGTATTTACTCACAAAAATAATTGATTTTTAAAGAGTTCGTGATTGCTTCGCAATTCGGCTACTACAGCCTAAATGCCAATTCACCCCTGCCCCAGCCCGCATTTTCTTCGTGCCTACGCGCACTTTCCTGGCATATTATGCATTTCAATTAATGATAATTGCCTTCTGCGTATTTGTCAGTAAATCAGTCTATTGAAGCTCTTTTTTCATATTGGAGAATTTATATTTGCTGAGTTCCGAGTGACCATCTTTACTTTCTCGTATATATGATTTTGTAACTACTATTCCATAAAAAACAAAAATGATAGAAAGGAATATACTATATAGAATTCCTGTCAGGTCAGGTTGGTTTGATTGAAGTGATTTTATAATGTTTTCTGCCTTTATGAAGCTAAAAAAGTCAATTAAAAAATGTATTATCATCAGAGGCCATATTGTTTTTGTACGCAAAGCAAAAGCTGCCCATCCAAATCCTATGGCAAATGAATAAATTAACTGCAAAAGCACATGTCCCCAGTTCCAACCTGCCAATGCATTCATTATATGTGATAATGAAAACAACAAGGAGGAAATTATAACCGCTTTCCAAACCCCTTTTTTAAGAAGTACCTGAAGCATCAATCCACGGTAAATGCCTTCCTCTGCAAAGCCAACAAACACACACATAAAAAAATAGTAGATATAAAATCCGAATTGCAAAGAATTATAAGTGCCGAATAAATTTCCGATTAGTGGAATTACTGGAATAAAAAGTAATAGGATATATTTTTTATTTAACCTTTGAAATCCTATCGTTTTCCACCACCCCATTTTCCTCAGTATAAGGGCTGTCATTATTGCCAAGATTGTCAAAATAATACCATACATGTAAAATTCAGGTAGTTTCAGTTTAATTGAAATTGCACCTACGATTATTAATGTAACAATAATTAGAATTTCAAGGATTGTTACAAATAGATATGGATATTTTTCGTGAAATTTTTGATTGTTCATTAGTTTACCTCCTATGTTTAAATATGTTGTAAAATTGGAGGATCAGAAGATTATTTACAATCGTCCTTTAGTACCATTTTAATAGAATGGTATCGTCCTATGGAATGAAAATCACACATTTTTGAGTGATTTATATTACCTCGCTTTTATTAATTCTGGATATGATTTCAAACCTGCTTTTGACATTCAATTTCTGAAATATGTTCCTGATGTGGGTTTTAACTGTACTTAACGAAATAAAAAGCTGGTCACTAATTTTTTGGTTACTGTAACCTTTCATAATTAAGGTAATAATTTCCTTCTCTCGTGGAGAAATTCCTGCCGCATTTAAGTCATTATTTAATTTATTAATATCTTCTTGTGGGGTTCCTGCTATTAAATCAGCGTTGTACATTTTTACAACGTAATGAAGAAAAATGATTGAATAAGAAAAATAGTAAAGCGGAATAAACAACGAAAAGTGAAGAGTTCTTATCAAATAAAAGTCCAATACAAATCCAGGTATGAAAGCAATATTAAGTATAGAAGTTCTTTTATAAAGTTGCTTCCTTTCAGTATCTACATTCTTTTTGTTAAATCGTTTTATTAGCAAAATGTAAATGATTACAAAAAATAGAACTCCATATGAAAGTATTAAACCAAAATTTATTTGTTGATTAACCCCATTGTTAGTCCAATCAATTCTGAATGAAGAAACCAATCCTATAAATGATATAACGCTAATTAATATTTCCAGAGTTGTTCTTTTTTTTGATGGTTTTTTACTAACCAGATAATGTCCAAAATGAAGAATTGAATAAATGAAAAATGAATAGGATGCTATAATAATTGCTAAAATGAAAAGTATAAAATAAAAACTTACTTGTGTATTGTTAACATTAATATAGGTTAAAACAAGCAAATAAAAAAAGACGAGTAGCGTAAAAGATGAAAAATAAATAAGAAAATGAAATAATAGTTTACTCCTGATTTTTAGATATAAAATAAGTGCTGTACTCAAACACACAATGCCAGCTATAATAACAAATATATAAGCAAAAACTGCAAGATGAATCATAATAATCAGACTGAGTTTGAAAAGACGTCTACAATTAAACAAAACTAATGAATTTTTCTACCGGTTATAAAACAAATAGCTTTTTTCAACCAAATCTAAAGTACTTCAAATTAGCTAGTATCCTTTGAATCAAAAAACATAATTGAAATAGACTGCAAGTCCTAACATTTCAAATGGTATTTATCAGCCCCCGAATCAAGTTTTAGTGGGTTTTGCCTTTTCAAGTCAAAAACTTACAAAACTAAGTTCGGGATTGCCTTCGCCAAACCGCTCAGGTAAATAAATCGTACAAAATCCTCGCACTGAAAATGTGCTAATCTGAATTACTTCCATAGAAAACTTTTTTTACGCGATTCTCATCGAGTTTAATATTTCTGATATATACTTCAAATATCGTAAGAAAAACTACTTCTATCTGATCTATCGACAAAAAAAGGCCGGTAAAAAAACCGACCTTTCAATATATTATTTTCGATAAAATTATTCGTTATCCATTTCGTCGATCACACGAATCTTTTCTTTTAATAATTCAATTTTTTGTTTCGAAACTTCCATTTTCTTATTCATATCTGCAATCAAAGAATCTGCATTTTTCGATTTCGCAAAAAATCCGATATTATTATCGAGTAGAATCAAGTCGTTTTCAAGTTGTTTCAGCTTGTTCATGTATTTTTCGCGCTCCATTCGCATCTTACTTTGTCCACGGTTCGATTCGGAATAAGATGACATTTTACTTCTGAATTTCAGCAAATTACGCTTTTCGTCATCGATGTTTAGCTCGTCGAAAAGTTTGTTGATGGCTTCGCGGAAATGTGCCTGAACTTCGTCTTTCTTTTTAAACGGAACATGGCCAATTTCTGTCCATTCGCGCTGGAATCCTTTTAATATTTTTAAGTTTTCATCTACATCGCCGGCCGATTTAAAATTGGTAACTTTTTCAATCAGTTCCTCTTTAAGTTTCAGATTTTCAACCTGATCGGTATCCATTCCGGAGAAATGTTCCGATTTTTTATCAAAAAAGAAATCGCAGGCTGCCCTGAATCTTTTCCAGATATTATCGGAATGTTTGCGTGGAATTGGTCCGATTTCTTTCCATTTTTTCTGAATATTTATCAGATCCTGTGTTGTTTTTTTCCAATCGGTACTGTCTTTCAACGACTCGGCCTGAACACACAAATCTATTTTTAATTGCATGTTGTTTTGCTGAATCTCTTTGTTTTTCGCATAGAAATCGCGTTTCGAATCAAAAAACTTATCGCAGGCATTTCTGAAGCGTTCGTAAATTTTATTGTTGTCTTTTTTGGGGGCGAAACCTATTGTGCGCCAAACTTTTTGCAGCTTAACCAGCTCTTTCGATTTCTCATCCCAATCTTTATAATTGTCGATGGCTGCATAATCAATGCTTTCCACTTTTTCGCATAAAGCAGTTTTGGCTTCCAGGTTCTTTTTTTGTTCTTCTTTTCTCGATTCAAAAAACTCCTGGTGCTTTTTATTAATTTTCGATGTTGCCGCTTTAAAACGTTCCCAAATATCGTCTTTTTGTTCTCGAGGTACCGGGCCAATTTCGCGCCACTGTTCGTGGTATTTTTGAAGTGTATTAAATGCTTTAATGATCGAAGGCTCCACCAATAATTCCTCAGCGTTTGCGCAAAGTTTTATTTTAAGTTCCAGGTTTTTCTTCAGATCGAGGTCGCGAAGTTCGCGGTTACTTTTTATATAATCGTAAAAGTTCTCAACATGAA
>JBNKOT010000392.1:0-4076 GCA_050294855.1 Draconibacterium sp.
CAGATTGTAAAATGTTTCCGCGACGAAGATTTACGTGCCGACCGTCAGACTGAGTTTACACAAATCGACTGTGAAATGGCATTTGTGGAACAAAAAGATGTTCTCGAAACTTTTGAAGGATTAACCAAACATCTTTTCAAACAGGTTTTAAATGTTGAGGTAAACGAATTTCCTTGGATGCCTTATTCCGAAGCAATGGAAAAATACGGATCGGATAAACCCGATATCCGTTTTGACATGCAGATTAACGATATTTCGGAAGAAACCAAAGGAAAAGGTTTTGGCGTTTTCGACAGTGCTGAATTTATTGGTGCCATTTGTGCCGAAGGAAGCGCCGAATACACACGCAAACAATTGGACGGATTAACCAATTGGGTGAAACGCCCGCAGATTGGTGGAAAAGGGTTGGTTTACGTAAAATGTAACGAAGACGGTAGTTTTAAATCGTCGGTAGATAAATTTTACTCGCAAGAGAATTTAAAGGAATGGGCTGATAAAGTTGGCGCACAAGCAGGCGATTTAATATTGGTAATGTCGGGCGACAAAGAGCACACTTTACATGCAATTGGAGAACTTCGTTTGGAAATGGGTAATCAATTGGGATTACGCAAAAAAGGTACTTACAAACCTCTTTGGGTAGTAGATTTTCCATTGTTGGAATGGGACGAAGAAACAAACCGTTTCCATGCCATGCACCACCCGTTTACAGCGCCAAAACCAGAAGACATTCAATTGCTGGATACCGATGCCGGAAAAGTTCGTGCCAACGCCTACGACCTTGTAATCAACGGTGTTGAAATCGGCGGTGGATCGGTTCGGATTCACGATTCTGCTTTACAAGCAAAAATGTTCGATAAATTAGGATTTACTCCTGAAGAAGCGCAGGCACAATTCGGATTTTTAATGAATGCTTTTAAATATGGTGCTCCGCCACACGCAGGAATAGCATTTGGTTTCGACCGTTTGGTATCGATGTTTGCAGGTTTGGATACCATACGCGATGTGATCGCTTTCCCAAAAAACAACTCGGGACGCGATGTAATGATCGATTCGCCTTCGCCGGTTGCAACAGCGCAATTGGACGAATTAAGTTTGAAGCTGAATTTGAAGGAGAAAAAGTAAAAAGCTACTAGAAGTAAGTAAAAAGTAGTATGATAAAAATGCCGGATTAATTGAATTGATCCGGCATTTTTTTTTGGGTGACGCGAATTTCTATTCTCGTCTATTTGGGAATTTGGAAATTCACCATCCCGATACTGAACTTACCGAAAACAAAAAAGGGAAGCCGTGGCTTCCCTTTTTTGATCTATAGTTTTACTACTATCTTTCAGTCTTTTTCCTCGATGAATAATTAATGTGTAATGCTGCAGCTTTCCTCAACTCTTGTTTCACTTCCGAAACAATACCCATTTTTGTATTTTCATCAATTTTCAATGATGTAATCATCATTGGTCTTTCCTCTTCAGCTCTTGCTTCTCTTTCTGCAATGATATAATCATTCACGTCCGAAACATTTGAAAAAACATCGTTTAGCTGAATACGTGGAGCTTTACCAAAAACTTTTTGGAACTGAGGTTTTGGTTCGCCAATGTAGATATAACTTACCAGTGATTTTTTTTCCAATTTACTCAATTCAGTAGCTTCTGGCAATTTCTGTGCAACATTCACAGTAACCTCACGCATTGTTGTACTAACCATGAAGAAAAATAACAACATGAATACGATATCCGGCAAAGATGCCGTTGAAATCGGAGGCAATTCCTTGCCTTCGCTTTTTCTAAATTTACTCATAGTTCTTTCCTCCTATTTTTTTGCTTTTTTAGGTTCCGCTTCAGATATTTTTGAAGGAACAATTACCCTGACAGCTTTCTGCTTATCGCTATCGAGATCATTGTATGATTTACCGAATTTCGATTTCGATAATTCGTCCCTCAACTCATTAATGGCACCAACTAATTCATTTTGAACAGCGAGATAGGTTCCGTATTTTGTATCATTATCGTTTTGTAACGAAATAACTCCTTTTGTAACATCAACGGTTCCAAAATAAGCTACTTCAGTAGGCACTTTTTCAGGTAAATCTTCGGCATTTGCCGGATTTTCCATAAATTCTTTTGCCCTTTCGCGTAATTCATCGATACGAATAACATCTCCTTCCACAAGTAGTTGATTATTTCTGTTCACGAGCACAACAAAAACGTTACGTTCGTTAATTTGATCATCATTATCCAACTGGTCTTTATCGACCCACTGTGGAAGCCTTCTTTCAAGGCCACTGTCAACATCCATCGTAGTTGTTACCAGGAAAAAGATAAGCAACATAAATGCAATGTCTGCTAACGATGTTGCCGGTACTTCTGGTGTTTTTCTAGCCATAATTAATTTCCTGTTTATTTACTACGATTATAACTATCTGAATAAGCGCATTACAGATGACATCGCGATTGATAAAATTGCTATTCCGAGCAAGATATAAGTCGCGTATAAACCTGTATCTACCATTTTTGCTACACCTGTTGTTAATGTTCCGTCATTTAAAAATTTATCGACTCCGATAAATTGTGGAATTTCGGGAGATGCCAACAAATATGAAACTAAGGCAACTGCGCCCATAAATACAAGGGAAATGATCCCTCCTTTTGCAGCTTTTTTATCAGTGATAGTTTGTAACAATCCGGCAAGGATTGCAACACCAGCACCAACAGCCACAAGAATATAAGCCCAAATAAGGTTGGAGTTAATCCAACTACCCATTGTTGGATCGGTATCATTCTCACTAATGTTAACCATTAACGAAATAATAAGAACCGATGAAACAATAAGCAGGACCCACAATACTATGGTAACTATTTTTCCTGATTTATTCATGGATATCTTATTTTTTCATGTTATGTTTTACCAACAAGTCAATTAACGAAATAGAAGCATCTTCCATATTGTTAATAATACTGTCGATTTTTGCTACACAATAGTTGTAAAAGATTTGAAGAATAATTGCTACTACAAGACCTGTTACAGTTGTAATCAAAGCAACTTTAATACCACCTGCTACCAATGAAGGAGAAATATCTCCGGCAACTTCGATCGCATCGAATGCACCAATCATACCAATTACTGTTCCCATGAAACCTAACATCGGTGCAAGTGCGATAAATAATGAAATCCAGCTTAACCCTTTTTCCAATAAACCTGCCTGAACACCTCCGTAAGAAATAATTGATTTCTCAACTACGTCGATACCATGGTCTGCTCTGTCTAATCCTTGATAGAAAATACTTGTTACCGGTCCGCGAGTTGAACGACAAACCTCTTTTGCTGCATCAACGCCACCACTTTCCAAAGCTTCTTCAACATTAGCTAAAAGTTTCTTGGTGTTGCTGGTTGCAAGGTTAAGGTATAGTACTCTTTCAATTGAAAAAGCCAAACCTAAAATAAGGGCAATTAATACAAACGACATGAAAGTTGGATCACCTTCAATAAATTTTTGCTTTAACTGACTGTGTAAAGATTTTCCTTCTTCAGCAACTGCAGCAGCAGCTTCCTCTGTATCGGCGGTAATATCTACCTGCTCTTGTGTCGTTTCTGGTGCAGCTGCCTCTTCTTCTTGTGCAACCACAGTGTTCGATGCCATAAAAATTAGCATCCCAAATACTGCTATTAACGCGAATAGTCTTTTCATAATTGATTTGAATTTTTAATTAATAATCTTTTGATTTTTTGTTCTTGTATTGATTTTTTTATTTGAATTCCGATTGTTTGTTACAAAAAATGTGCCTTTTTATTTTTAAATTTTTTCCCAACATAAAAACAGAACGTTTTTTTCAGTAATGTGGCGGAGAGAGAGGGATTCGAACCCTCGGTACCGTTTTGCAGTACACACGCTTTCCAGGCGTGCCAGTTAAGCCACTCCTGCATCTCTCCAGTACTTTTACTGGTATTCCCTAAAATGAGGGCTGCAAATTAATAAAAAATTACGAAATAAAAACTTTGCTAATCACTAATTTCGCCTCTCAAACTTTTATTGAGATACAATTTAATTTCATTCAATTTAAGGTCTTGCCCCAGCAGAAACATCA
>JBNKOT010000393.1:0-4058 GCA_050294855.1 Draconibacterium sp.
AGATTCGATTCTTTGCTGGCTTTCTTTTACCGCACTGTCGGGCAAGCCAACCAGCATGAATTTAATTCCATTTGTAACATCAACTTCGATGGTAATTGTTGTGGCATCGATGCCGAACACAGCGCTGCCGAAGGTTTTAACTAGCATGAATGGGTATATTAATTCAACATTAGTTAAAATTAAACAATTTGCGTCGAAATAAAAAGATGCTTTAGAATTCGATTGGGAAAATAGTGTTTAGAACAACTTTTTGCGTTTCACCAAATAGGAAAGTAAGACTTGTTGAAAATCGGCATTAATATCAGCTTCGGCCAGATCTATTTGATATTGTCCACATCGCACTTTTAAATCTTCGAAATAAGAATTAACCGACGAAACGTATTCTTTTTTAAGTTCCCAGGGATTAAACTTTACCGTTTGTCCACTTTCCAGATCGACAAATTTATGCGGGCGGTTGCTAAAATCGAATTCGCGTTCGAGTGCATGGTCGGTGACATGAAACAGAATAACCTCGTGTTTGTTGTAACGCAAATGTTGCAATGCTGAAAAAAGTTCGTCAGTATTTTGCCCGTCGAGCATGTCGCTAAAAAGAATCACCAGCGAACGTTTATGAATGTTTTCGGCAATTTGGTGTAGTACCTGCGTGGTGTTGGTGGTTTTACGTAAATGTGCATTTTCGGGCTGAATTAACTCCGACAGTTTCCCGTACATCACTTCGGCATTTACTGACGAAATACGCGGACTTGTATGAAATTCGATTTCGTCAGAAAAAAGTGTTAACCCAACTGCATCGCGTTGTTTTCGTAATAAATAAATTAATGCTGCAGCGGTATAAACCGAAAATGCCAACTTATTTTGAAGGTGTTTTTTGCCTGTTGAATAAGGAAACAACATCGACGAAGAAGTGTCGATAACCAGCTGGCAGCGCAAGTTGGTTTCTTCTTCGTACTGCTTTATAAAAAGTTTGTCGGTGCGCGCAAACAACTTCCAATCGATGTGTTTGGTAGATTCGCCCTGATTGTACAAACGATGCTCGGCAAATTCGACAGAAAATCCATGAAACGGGCTACGATGCAAACCGGTAATAAATCCTTCAACAACCTGTTGTGCGATTAAACCAAGGTTATCGAACTGATGAAACTGTTCTATGTCGATGATATTTTTCAAAACACATCAAAAAAATCATCGGATGACAACACGGCCATCCGATGAAACGATTTTAATATTTTACGAATGCTTAAAGAATTGCATCCAGTTTTGTAGTGAACGATTGTTTTGGTCCGGCACCAACCTGTTTGTCAACAACTTCGCCATTCTTTACAAATATTACTGTAGGAATATTACGAATTCCATATTTCATGGCAACGTTTGGATTTGAGTCAACATCTACTTTTCCAATAACTGCTTTTCCCTCGTATTCAGTTGCCATTTCTTCGATGATCGGACCAACCATTCTGCAAGGTCCACACCAAACTGCCCAAAAATCGATTACTACAGGTTTGTCTGATTTTAATACCAATTCGTCAAAATTGGCATCGGTAATTTCTAAAGCCATACTATTTATTTTTTATGATTATTGTTTCAAAATTATTTCACAAAATTAGCTAATTAATTCTATATCCGATGTCCATATCGTCTTCAAAAAACCGTAAAAATTCATTGCTGAGATTTACTTTCAGCGTTCTCGAAAACATTTGTATTTGCATATTATTTTCCGGATCGTAAACATTAAATTTTAACACCGCTTTCCCAACATTGTTCTGTGCCAGCATATTAATTTTTTCAATCACCGATTCATTTATTCTATTTAAGGGCATATTTATGGTCACACTTTTTACATAATTCTTTTTTACTTCGGAAAGCAATTCAATTTGAGTGACCTTAAATTCGTAAAATTCGCTTTTAAAACGCGTCCGAACTCCACCTTTGATCATGATAAACAAGCCAGGTTTACAATACTTATGAAAATTTACATAGTCTTGCCCAAAAAAGAAAAATTCTTTCGAATCGGTGTAATCTGACATTGTTAAAGAGCTGTACGGATTTCCGTTTTTCGATGTTCCTTCGCGCGCGGCAGTTACCATTCCGCCAAAAGTAAAATCTTTATCGATGTATTTTTCGATGTCGTTATTGATGTCGGTAAGCGAAATATCGCGCGAGCAAAAACTATTGATTTCAACCCGGTAATCGTCTAAAGGATGTGCCGTTAAATAAATGCCAATCAGGTTTTTTTCCTTTTCGAGCAAAATTAATTTTGGCCATTCTTCAACTTGCGGGATATTTGGCTTTTTAATGTCCTGACTGCTGGTCATTTCGCCAAACAGACTTTGTTGCGCACTTTGAGCCTCCATCTGAATCTGGTTTCCGTATTTTATCAATTTTTCGATAAAAGTAGTACCGTCGTTTTCGTCTTCGCCAGCAAAAAAACTACTTCGGTGTAATCCTTCCAAACCATCGAAAGCACCAGCCATTGCAAGTGCTTCGAGGTTTCTTTTATTCACCGATTGTAAGTTTACATTTTCAACCAGATCGTAAATAGATTTAAATTCACCACATTCTTCGCGCGTGTTGATAATGTTCTGAACTGCGGCAGCACCAACACCTTTTATTGCGCCCATTCCGAAACGTAAATCGCCATTTTTATTGGCGGTAAATTTGATAAAACTTTCGTTGATATCAGGCCCCAAAACGTTTAATTTCATCCGTTTGCACTCGGTCATCAACTTAGTTATATCTGTAATATTGCTCAGATTTCGGCTTAAGTTGGCCGCCATAAATTCCGCCGGATAATGCGCTTTTAAATAGCCGGTTTGATAGGCGATGTATGCATAACAAACCGAATGCGACTTGTTAAATGCGTATTCTGCAAAAGCTTCCCAGTCTTTCCAGATTTTCTCAATTACATCGTCGACTTTTTTTCCAACTAATTTACACTCATCGATAAACTGAAAATTGGCTTTGCAACCGTCTACAAATTTTACTTTCAGTTTATTCATTACCGCAATAATCTTTTTACCCATTGCTTTCCGAAGTGTATCGGAATCGCCACGCGTAAAACCGGCTAGCAACCTCGAAAGTAACATCACCTGTTCCTGAAAAACGGTAATACCGTAGGTGTCGCTGAGGTATTTTTCCATCATCGGTAAATCGTAATCAACCTTTTGTTTCCCGTGTTTTCGCTCGATGTAATCAGGAATGTATTTCATCGGTCCCGGACGATACAAAGCATTCATGGCCACCAAATCCTCAAAGCGGTTGGGTTTCAGGTCGCGGAGGTGCTTTTTCATTCCATCCGATTCAAACTGAAATATCGCAGTAGATTCACCATGACTTAACATTTCGTAGGTTTTCGGATCGTCCCACGGTAAGTTGTCGATATCAACTTTTATTCCTTTCGAAAGCCGTATATTTTCTAATGTTTCTTTTATTATTGAAAGTGTTTTTAGTCCGAGGAAATCCATTTTTAACAAACCGATATCTTCAACAAAACGTCCGTCGTACTGCGTTGTGTAAAGATTTTCCTCTTTTGTCGGCATTAATGGAATGTGCTCTGAAAGCGGGTCGCGGCTGATTAAAACACCGCAGGCATGAACACCGGTTTGCCGCACCGAACCTTCGAGTGTTTCGGCAAATTTCATGGTTTGTGCTACCAACGGGCTACTCGAACTTTTCTCTTTTAAAAGATCAGCGCTTTCTTTGTACGCTTTTTTGAAGGTCATTTTTGGCGCATCGGGAACCAGCTTTGCCAAGCGATCGGCTTCCGGCAGCGGAAGTTTCATAACACGAGCCACATCGCGAATGGCCAGTTTTGTAGCCATCGTGCCAAAAGTACAAATGTGCGCAACCTTGTCGTGTCCGTATTTTTCAGTTACATAATCGAGCACCATTTGCCGTCCGTCGTCATCAAAGTCGATATCGACATCGGGCAATGAAATCCTGTCCGGATTTAAAAATCTTTCAAAAAGCAAATCGTATTTTATCGGGTCTATTCCGGTTATTCCTGTACAAAATGCAACTGCTGCTCCGGCAGCCGAACCACGTCCCGGCCCCACCAAAAC
>JBNKOT010000394.1:0-8585 GCA_050294855.1 Draconibacterium sp.
CATATTTAGTTGGAATACCAACCGACAGTGGATTTACCGACATAATTTCACGCATCACAAAAGGTGGAACACCACGTTTTATACTCAGCTGATCGTTGTCGGCTCGCTCGTGAAAAACGAGTTTCATTTTTGCTTTTAATGCATCTAAAAAATCGGAAAATGAAGGAAGTTGATTTTGAGAACTTTTTGAATCCGATTGAGATTCGAAATTTCCATGTTTCATATCAAATATTTTATAATAATGTAATGTCTGAATTCACCAATAATCAAAACATCATTAACGCATTCGACGTAGTAATGTTTTGAAAAATATCAATACAACAGCTAAAACGCTAATAGTCAGATACAAAAAAAGCAAGCCCAATTTGAATGCAAATCAAACAATTTCATTCTTTTCTCAACTGAATATCTGCCAATTTAAACTGAAATAAGCAGTTAGGCGATTGAAATTCAAAACCATTTAAAAATTAATTGTAGCAGAAAATCGTTAGTTTTGGTTGAATAAATTGAAACTTATGAGAACGAAACAAATAATCTTCCTTTTAATTATTAGTGTTTTTATCATTGATTCTTGCACAAATACCACACAAACTGCAAAAAGCAAACAACCAAACATCGTAATTGTTTTTCTCGACGATTCGGGGTATTCCGATTTTTCTCCATTTGGTCAACAAAAAATTGCAACTCCGAATGTTCAGAAACTGGCTGATGAAGGAATAATGTTCAAGAATTTCTATGTTCCTCAGGCGGTTTGTTCGGCCTCGCGTTCGGCATTAATTTCGGGTTGTTATCCGGAACGGACAAAAGTTTTTGGCGCACACGGACCAAACGATCGTGGTTTGGAAACTACCTTTCCAACCTTGGGCGAAGTTTTTAAAGCAGCCGGATATAAAACCGCAGTTTTTGGAAAATGGCATTGCGGCGATCAACCAGAAACCAGGCCACAAAACAGGGGTTTCGATGAATCATGTGGATTAATGTATTCAAACGACATGTGGAAACATCATCCGGAAAGTCCGGAATATTGGGGCAAATTTCCAATAAAATTCTGGGAGAACGGAAAAGTTATCATCGAAGATGTGGATTATGAACACCAAAAAATGCTAACAAAATGGTACACCGAACATGCTGTGGATTTTATAAATCGGCACAAAGACGAACCGTTTTTATTGTATGTGCCCCACTCCATGCCGCATGTTCCGATTTTTTGCAGTCCTGAATTTGAAGGAAAATCGGGAATTGGGTTGTATGGCGATGTGATGTTGGAACTAGACTGGTCGGTGGGAGAAATTGGAAAAGCACTTAAAGAAAATGGTATTGATGAAAATACAATTGTAATATTTACTTCGGACAACGGGCCCTGGATTTCATATGGCAACCACGCCGGATCGACACCCTTCAGAGAAGCAAAAGGAACAACTTTTGATGGCGGAACACGCTCAGCAACCATTATGAAATATCCGGCAGAATTAAAAGGACAACAAGAAAATGTACATACAATTCTGACCATCGATTTGTTACCCACTCTTTGTCATATTGCCAATGTTCCGCTACCTGAGTCGGAAATTGATGGTAAAAATGTTTGGGATTTGATCGCCGGGAAAGAAGATGCAAAAAATCCGCACGATTATTATGCTTTTACCAACAATTCTAATTTCGAAGCGGTGATGAGCGGCGACGGAAAATGGAAGTTACATTTGCCACACAACTACCGAACACTAGCCGATAATAATGGGAAAGACGGAATTCCAGGTAAATACAAACAGGAAAAAATTGAACTTTCGTTGTTCGACATGCAAAACGATCCTTTTGAAACCACCAATGTCATTCAAGAAAATCCCAAAATTGCTGAAAAACTACTGGATTTTGCCAAAGCGCACAGAACACAATTTTTTGCAGAAAAATAGATTCAAAATCTTACCTAAAAAAAGAACCGGTCTCTCTAAATACGTTAAAAGAGAGACCGGTTCTGTATTCTTTTATTGGAATTTATCGGCTACCTTATTTCTTAAACAATGGATCGGCTCCAATGGTGCCGGTCAGGGTTTTAATGTATTGTTTCGATTCTACCTTGGCAAGTAATTCTTTGGCAAGTTTTAAACGTTCAACAATATCCATTTCTTTTACCATCAAATCATTGTCGCGGTTCACCATAAATTTCTCTAAATAAGCAACTTGCTTTTTATGAAATGCGATGTCTTTTTCCTGCTTCAATTTTAAACGATCGTTGTACCATTTGCTTTTCAAAACTTCTTCACGATCGAATGTTTTACGTAATTCCGGATCGCTAATATCTTTTCCTTCGTAATGACCATAAGCCATAATATGAAGTAAGATTTTCAGTGGCGGAATGGCAGCATTTACACTTCCGTCTTCGAAATAAGGCAACGCTGCTTTTTGCATCGCTTCAACAATATTGTTAATGCCATCAACATAAGTATCCATTCCCTGTAATTCGGGTTTTAGCATTCGTTCGTTAAACACGGCTAACGGTTCGTCGAACAGGCGGTTCATGCAACGGAATGCAAAGTTTTTAGTGATGCGGTAACCAAGTCGGCTAGCCAATACTTTTTTGCCTTTGTATTCAAAATCTTCGAGCTTCTCCAAACAATCGTTTTCGATCAATAATTTTGGATTACGATCTGCTGGTTCTAGTCGTGCCCAAATTTCAGGAACAAGAATACTAATATCGTGATCGAACCTGTTTTCGGTGCCAATGTACCCGGCAGCCGAACTAAATCCCTGGTATTCGGTAAGAATGTAAGACAATAAAGCGTTGTTTAAATCGGTGGTTGGAACCAGCATATTAAACGGGCCTTTTGTAAGTGCACCTTCAGAACCTGCGCCGGTTGTCGACGGAGATTTTCCGGTGATGCTGCATACAAAATCCATAAACAATTCGGGCAGTTCCTGATAATGAATCGGATTATAAACACTCAGAGGGCGAATGCCGGCTTTTTTATCTTCCGGATTATTTCTTCTGCCAGGCAGTACCGCATTTACCGGAAATATAACCGGGTCTTTCGATTTAATTTTTCGAAATAAACGAACTCCGATTTCTGCCAGGTACGAATCTTGTGTTTCTTCTTTAAAAATATTGCGTTGCAAATACCTTGGATTTTTGGTGGGAACACCATCCACAAGTCTGGTGTGCGAAGGAGTTACAAAATACGTTTCCTTTTCACTTTCAGCCACTTTGGTAATAAATTCCTTTACCGGATTGGTGTACCTTTCGAAACTGATGGCATCTTCAATTAACGCTTTTGCATCGGCTTTTGTAAGTGGCTCGTAGTTCGTTAAAAATGTGTTGTTATCAACAATTTCCTGTTCTGCCTCTTTATCGTAACCTCTGATAACTGCTTCGTCAGGGCGCTGAAAAAGGTAACTTTCGCAATTGGTAACCAGTTTAACACTTGGATTTGTATATTCCTTATTTAGATTTTTTAATTGATCGGCAGGAAGTGTAATAGTGGCAGAAATATCGTCTTCGGTTTGAATTTTCAAACTTGGAATAAAATCGGAGCGCAATTTATGAATGTACCATCTTCCCTCCTCGTTAAATCCAATTCTTACATAACTTGCCGTAATTGGATTATGTTTGTAACGCAAAACATTTCCCGGACGTCCGTTAACAATTTCAACATTAAACAGCTCTTTCCATTTCAGGTCTTTTTCTTCGAAACCGCGGTAGTGGCGTTTTACAAAAAAAGCAAGTGTTCTGATATGATCGGGTATTTTTTTTAAAAATGTGTTGTATTCGTCGTTGTACTGATCCGACGGTGTTAATAATTTAACCGCTGAACCGAGTGTCCGTTCGCGGCTTAAAAACGACCGTGAAGGAGCAGCATCTTTTCTTATATTTTTCCAGCGTTTCGAATAATTGTAATTTATAATCTGGTCGACCTGAATTTCAGTATCTTCCAAATTATCGATGTAAAAAGATCCATATTTAATGGCATTTTGCATCGACTTTGAAATTTCCGATTTTCCACCACCAGAAACCGTACTTGGTTTATGACAAAAAATTCCTTCGGGAGAAGTATCGATAATTCGCCACATTTGCTGTGTCGGATGTTTTACCAGTTGGAATTTATGCCCGGTTGGATGCACATAAACTTTTTGAGGCGAAAGTTTTATCTGAAATTCCTTTTTATTGAACGTCCAGCTCACCGCACTTTTTTCGATGTCGATATCCGCATTCTCAGGAATGTAAACTACATCCGGATATTTTTTATCGATTGCATAATTTCCTTCTTTAACTTCAATTTTATCGGCGAGCAATTTTTTGACCTCCTCAAAAGTATAAGCCATTGTAAATTTTTTGGTGAAGTTGGCACCAAAAACTTTGTCGCTCATATTTCCACGCGGAAAAGCAATTGCACCTCCCGAATGCTCCTCTTCCACCATTCCAAAAAGATTGGCAGAATATCCGATTTGTGTTTTTACCTCTTTTTTAGAATAACCGTAATAATTATCGGCAATTAGTGTAACCACAACACCACGGTCGTCGCGACAGGTAATTTTAAAAGCACCACCGTCGTTGTAAAGTTCATTTTCGTCTTTCCAACACATCCCTTCACTTTTCTGACGAGCAGACGCATCGTCGAAGTGTGGCAAGCCAACGTCTTTTTTCTTTAATTGTGTTAGCTGTGGTGCAAGAATAATACAACCTGTGTGACCAGTCCAATGATCAACATCGAGTGCGGCATCGTTTATGGCCAGATTGTGATCGCCGGCATTTCCAAAAATTGTTTCAACAAAATCGAGGTTGCTCACCAAACTTCCCGGAGCAAAAAAACGAATCTCCATACTTTTCTCACTGATCACTCCCTTCACTTCGGGGCAAACAACTGGTCGCATCAAAAGCGAAACAAACACTTTTGCTTTTTCGTCCTGTTTCGATGTAAATGGTAATAATTTTAAATCGTCGGAAGGATTTAATGCTGCATTCAGCAAGTGTGCGAATGTAATTTTTGGAACTTCTTTTTTATCTAAAGGAACCGGCAGTCCACCACGCACAATATGAAAGGTGCCTTTTGTTGTTCTTTTATCGTTTACCGGATTATTCAAAATTCCTTGTTTTAAACGGTAAGAACTTAATAATTCGCTTTTAAATTCATTTCCATCGGGCGGCAAACTTAATTCGCGCGCCATTCCTTTCTGGTTTAAAACCAGGGTTTCGTTTGGCAAACGAAATTCTTTTTCAAATTCGAGCTCTTTTAAATAGTCATCGATAAAATCCTGAATCCGTGTGTCGGCAGGCGAAAGATGCCGGCTTAACAAGCGCGACTTTTGCCTGAAACTATCAATTAGTCCCTCAGTTAATACCTGAAATTTTGCATTGGTATATTTTAATCCAGTTTCTGGATTGTCTTTATATAAGGGCTGACCCAACGCAGCAAGTTGCAGGTTGATGTACTGGATCATATCCTTTCTATCCCTTTTACTTTGCTTAGGAGGTTGCACGGGCTCAATATTTTTATTCATTTTAATCAATTTATATGATTGTTCTCAAAATTAAGCAATTGACAAATGAATGATATTAGCTTATTGTTAATTGTAAAAATATTTAACACGAAACTAACTCAGCTCATTGCCATTCATCTTCTTTTTTACAAAATTCAACGTTATTAAAGATGAAAAGTTTGTTCGTAATTGTTATTATTGTTAGAAAAAAATAAAGACTGAACATGGAGCATAAAACTTATTTTAAAACACAGATTTTTAAAAGTGCTCTGAAACAAAAAAGATAAACCATTTATTATGAAAATTATATCGTGGAATGTAAACGGAATACGGGCAGTTGCTAAAAAAGATTTTTTTAAAGATTTTAAAACCATGTTACCCGACATTTTATGTTTACAGGAAACAAAAGCTCAAGACCACCAGGTGGCCGAAACACTCGTTTCGGTGAACGATTATTTTATTTATTCGAACTCGGCAGAAAAAAAAGGGTATTCCGGAACAGCCATACTTTCGAAAACAAAACCCATCAATGTAATTAAAGACATCGGCATTGCGAAATTCGATACCGAAGGCAGGGTTTTGTGTGCTGAATACGAAACTTTTTTTCTGGTGAATGTGTATGTGCCAAATTCGGGAAGTGAGCTAAAAAGACTGGATTACCGGCAAGAATGGGACAAAGCCTTTTTTAATTATTTGAAAAATATGGAAAAAACAAAGCCGGTTTTGGTTTGCGGCGATTTTAATGTGGCGCACAAAGAGATCGACCTGGCGCGACCAAAACAAAATTACAACAAGTCGGCCGGTTTTATGCAGGAAGAAATTGATGGAATGGACCGTTTTACGCAAGGAGGATTAAGCGACACGTTCCGCCATTTTTCGCCAAACGAGACCGACAAATATACCTGGTGGAGTTACCGCGCCGGTGCAAGAGGAAAGAATGTAGGCTGGAGAATCGATTATTTTTTAGCCAGCGAAACCTTTCTTCCTTCGCTAAAAAACGCTTTTATTTTAAATGAAATCATGGGATCGGATCATTGTCCGGTTGGCGTGGAATTGAAATAAACCACAGTAAAATAAAACCGCCCTTCCAATATTTTGAAAGAGCGGTGAATTATAAAAATTAATTGGATTTTTTTTTGCTAGCTGGCCATTACGGTCTGAACCTCTTTCAGAATCGTACGTTTTGTTTTCACGCCAACAATTCTACCTGCCTCAACACCATCTTTTAATATTAACATGGTAGGAATGTTGCGCACTTTAAATTTTTTCGCCAGATTTTGATTGTTGTCAACATTAACTTTTGCAACGGTAAAATCGTTTTGAGTTTCTGCAATTTCGTTTAAGGTTGGTGCAATCAGTTTGCAAGGGCCACACCAGGGCGCCCAAAAATCGACCAAAACCACTCCCCTTTTTGTAAACGTTTTAAAATTTTTATTTGCCAAAATCCTGATTTTACCACTGGTCTTTACAGGCTCGGCATTTTTCATCTTGAAATAATTATACGTAATCAGCCCTAAAAAAGCCACAATTACTCCTACAATAATAAGTACTACAGTTGTCGACATAAACTCTCTATTCTAAAATTCTTATTTCGGAGGTAACTTCAATTGCCTTTTTGTACATCGCGCTCACCCCACAATACATTTCTTCCGACAAAGAAACTGCTTTTTTCAACTTTTCCAAAGGAAGATCTTTGCCTTTAAACTCATAAACAACATGCATTTTTGTAAATTGTTTTGGATGTTCTTCTGTTAAATCACCTTCTACAATTACGTTAAAACCTTCCAAATTAACGCGCATTTTTCTTAGAATCGAAACAACATCCATTCCGGTACAACCGGCTAATGCAGTAAGCATAAAAGGTTTCGGACGTGGTCCACGATTTTCTCCACCAACTGCATCGGCAGCATCTAAAATAATTTTGTGACCATTCACTTCAGCTTCAAAAGCCATTTTATCGAGCCAGTTTACTTTTACTTGTTCTTTTGCCATAATTAATAATTTCTTTAATTTCTTACAAATTCAGCTGCGCTTAATGAAGCAATAGTACCGTCGGCAACCGCTGTAGTTACCTGCCGGTATCTTTTTACGATACAATCTCCGGCAGCAAAAACTCCTTCAATATTAGTTTTTAAATCTGAATCAACAATAATCTCTTTCCGCTTGTTCAATTTTATTAGTCCATCAAGACTTTCAGTATTGGGTTGGTATCCAACAAAAATAAAAGTGCCGTCGGTTTTTAGTTCCGAGATTTTTCCGCTTGGCAAATGTTCAATTGTTACTTTTTCCAACTGTTCGTTGCCATAAAATCCACGCAGTTCCGATTCCATAATAAATTCGATTTTCGGATTTTTTTTGGCCTCTTCAATGGCGTGCTCAAACGCCTGAAAATGGTCGAACTGATGTACAATGGTTACTTTTGTGGCAAAATTGGTTAGGGCAACTGCTTCTTCCAAAGCCGAGTTTCCACCACCAACTACTATCACTTCTTTGCCTGTAAAAAAGTCGCCATCACAGGTTGCACAGTACGAAATTCCTTTTCCTTTTAAGCGATCTTCGCCTTCTATATTTAACGATCTTGGCCGTCCTCCCGGAGTTAAAATTACTGACCTCCCGGAAAAAGATCTGCCATCTTCGAGTTCCACTTTTTTCACTTCACCATCGAAAGAATAACTGCTAACTTTAATGTTCGATTTTATTTTACATCCAAAACTTTTAGCCTGGTTTTTCATTGTATTGGCGAGCATGTAACCTTTTGTAGATTCCACTCCCGGATAATTTGCAATTTCTTCTGTTAACACCATTTGCCCGCCAACAGCACCTTCGTTTAAAATTAATGTCGAAAGTTTTGCCCGCGAAGCATAAATTCCGGCTGTTAATCCGGCCGCTCCTGCGCCAATAATTATTACATCAAATATTTCGTCCATGTGTAAAAAAGTAAAAATGTAAAAAGATCATTTTACGAGCGCAGCTGAAGAACCTGATAATTCTTCGACTGCGTCCGATATAAATCCTGAATAGCTATTAACCTGAGTTCGATTAAAATTAGCGAGCTCAAATTTCAGTAAATGATTGATTTACAATATAAATTTTTGAGACATAGCGAGCTATGGTGATAA
>JBNKOT010000395.1:0-5258 GCA_050294855.1 Draconibacterium sp.
ATTCCTTCGCAGGTGAATTCGTCGTTGCAAACTGCAGAAAAACCAAACCCCGACAAAGTAAAAGATTTGGTGGCCGAAATGTTGACGGCGCAGGGTTTTAACGAAATCTGGTCGAACTCGCTAACCAAAGCCAATTATTACGAAGGACTACAAAATTACAAAGAAGAGCAGACCGTAAAAATGCTGAATCCGTTGAGTGCCGATTTAAACGGAATGCGTCAGACCTTACTTTTTGGTGGTTTGGAAAGTATTGTTTACAATGCAAACCGGCAAAATAAAAACCTGAAATTTTATGAATTCGGGAACTGCTATTTTTATAAAGGAACCGAATTAAAAGATAAACCTGCCAATAATTATTGGGAAGAAAATCATTTGGGACTTTTCTTAACCGGAAATAAGGAAGCCGAAAGCTGGACAGCAAAAGAAGCAACAACAACATTTTACACCTTAAAAACATTGGCCGAAAACATCTTAATACGTTTGGGGTTAAAACTTCAGAAAGCTCAAATTACCGAAATAGAAAATGAGCTTTTTGCGGAAGGTTTAAGGTATACGTTCAACAACAAAATAGTGCTCGAATTGGGAATTGTTACCAATAAAATGCTCAAAAAATTCGACATCGAGAATCCGGTTTATTATGCCGATTTTAATTGGGATAATGTATTTTCCATTCATAAAAAACACAAAGTTCTGTTCGATGAATTACCAAAATTTCAGGCCGTTCGTCGCGATCTTGCATTGCTGATCGACAAATCGGTAAAATTCGCTCAAATAAAAGATGCGGCTTTTAAAGTTGAACGTCAGCTTTTACGTGAGGTAGATTTATTCGATGTTTACGAAGGAAAAGGAGTGCCAAGCGGGAAAAAATCGTATGCAGTAAGTTTTATTCTTCGCGACGATCAACGTACTTTAAAAGACAAACAAATCGACAAAACCATGCAAAAACTAATTACTGCTTTTGCTCGTGAGTTTGGAGCAGAGTTGAGATAAAATCAAAATAAAAAGAATATTATTCATCCCGGATTTATTCCGGGATGTTTGTTTTCAGCCAATTATAAATTTCATGCAAAACCATACCAAGGGAATTATTTACGCATCGATAACCGCATTCTTTTGGGGGTTTTTAGCGATCGCTTTAAAAGTTGCTGTTCGTGAGGTAGAACCGGTTACAATTGTCTGGTTTCGTTTTTTGGTCGCCTTTTTATTATTGGCTGCCTGGCAGCTCACTAAGAATCCGGGCTCTTTTAAAATATTTAAAAAACCTCCTCTTTTATTAATTGTGGCGGCGGCCGGAATTATGTGGAATTATCTGAGTTTTATGCTCGGAATTCATTATACAACTCCAAGCAATGCACAACTTTTTATTCAAAGCGGACCAATTTTGTTGGCAGTGGCAGGTTTTGTGTTTTTTAAAGAAAAACTCAACAGAAACCAGGTTTTTGGATTTGCAGTTGCCATTTTCGGATTATCGTTTTTTTACCGCGACCAGCTCGCCGCTTTTTTCGATAGTCAGGGGCAGTACAACAAAGGAGTAATTCTGGTTTTAACAAGTGCACTTGCCTGGGCGACTTACGCCATTTCGCAAAAAAAACTGGTTACAAAATATGCTGTCGAAAGTCTGAATCTATTTCTGTTTGGCATTCCTGCCATCGTCTACCTGCCTTTTGTAAATTTTGAACCACTGTCGCATTTAAGCTGGAGTTGGTGGTTGCTATTGCTCTTTTTAGGCGCCAATACATTTATTGCTTACACTTGCCTGGCGCAAGCCTTAAAATACACCGAAGCAAATAAAGTAAGCGTAATTATTATCGTCAATCCAATCATTACATTTATTACTATGGGAATTTTAACCTACCTAAATGTATCGTGGGTAGCGCACGAACGTTTTTCGATGGTGACCATTCTTGGTGCATCGCTAGTAATAAGCGGAGCATTTTTGGTAAGTCGGAAACGAAAGAATTTGCCGTAATAACTAAAATTTAGATGCTCAATAAATAATAATCAAATCAATAGTTTTATATTCTGCAATATTTATTTTTTTGAAATGAATTGTAAATATTGCTTTTCAGAACGAAACTATCTATCTTCAATTCGTGGTAGAAAATAAAAAATACGATTGTAATCCTGAAGTTTGGGTCGACCAATTTGCTGACGAGTTTTTTCGTTTTGCCATGTATCGCGTTAAAAACCACGAAATAGCAGAAGATTTGGTACAAGAAACATTCCTGTCTGGATTAAAATCCTTGGGAAATTTCAGACGCGATTGCCCCGAAAAATCTTGGTTATATAGTATTCTCAGAAACAAAATAATTGACTATTTCAGAAAAAAAACCAATCTGGAGATAAAACCAAGTAGCTCTGTTGCTGAAACAGACGATGATTCTTTTTACGGACAGTTTTTTAATAACGATGGGCATTGGGATTCAAGTGTAACACCCGAACATTGGGATATTTCGGCAGACAAAATAATGGAACGTGAAGAATTTATGCAATTTCTAATGTTATGCATGTCATTACTTCCCGAAACCTGGGCAAAAGTTTTTAGTCTGAAAAACATTGAAGATTTCTCGACAAAAGAAATCTGCAAGGAATTAGCGATTACACCGTCTAACTTGTGGACAATTATTCATCGTTCGAAACTACAACTTCGCGGTTGTCTGGAGAAACGCTGGCAAAATAAATAGAAGAACATGAAAAAACTGATGTACAAAATAATGCTTACCTGTAAACAAGCAACTTTTTACAGCTCTATAAAAAGTTTGTCCAGGATTTCGATTGTACGTCGTATTCAGTTAAAAATGCATTTAATGATGTGCAAAAGTTGCCACGAGTTTGATCATCAAAGCCAAATTATCGACCAGTCAATGGTTGATTTCAATCAAAACGAAGATCTTCAATCCGAAGAAGGACTTTCAAAAGAAAAAATATCCATCATAAAAAAGGCTGTTAATCAACACATTGCCTAATTTTAGATAAATTAATCTTATTTTATTGTAAGGAAACGAATATTCTGCCGTCTATCTATTCGGAAACAATCTTAATAAAAATAAGAATTTATTAATTTACTTAAATTTTATAATCATGGAAAAGAAAAAAATGAATTTCATTAAAGGCACATTAGTAGCCTCAGCATTATTAAGCGTAACAGCACTAAGTGCAACTCCAAATGCATCAAGTTTATTCGATTACAATGCTTTAGGATCGGGAGCTGAAGTACGCAGTGAAATTCTCCAAAACGACGCCAATCCGTTTAACAATTTTGAAGCTAAGTGCGGAGAAAAATCCAATGAAAAAGCGGAAGGAAAAAAAGCCGAAGCTAAATGCGGTGAAGGAAAATGTGGAGAAGGAAAGTGCGGCGAAAAAAAGGCAGAAGCAACAAAAGCAGATGCTAAAAAGTCGGATAAAAAAGCAGCAGCTAAAGTAAAAAAAGGAGAAAAGAAAACAACTACAGAAACAAAAGCAAAGGAAGCAAAATGTGGAGAAGGAAAATGTGGAGTTGAGTAATTGCTAGTGGAACAAAGGAAGAAGAGAACTTCGGTTCTCTTTTTCCCCACTATTGTACATATTAAACAGAAATAGAAATTTGATTTTCATAATTAAAAAATGGCTATAAAAACAGGAATAGGGTTCAGAAAAGATTTTGCGGAAGAGTTTCTTTCCGGTTCGGTTTTACAACCGGGTTTTGTTGAATTAGCTCCAGAAAACTGGATGAATATTGGTGGGTTCTGGAAAAAACAACTGAACCAGCTTGCAGAAATGTATCCGATTACAAGCCATGGTCTTTCTCTTTCAATTGGAAGTCCGGAAGAATTAGATTTTGATTTTCTGAAAAGAATCAAACACTTTTTACAGGAGTACAATATTGAAATTTACTCTGAACACCTGAGTTTCTCAAAATGCGATAACGCACATTTGTATGATTTACTTCCCATTCCCTTTCGTGAAGATGCAGTAAAACACGTTTCACAAAGAATTAAACAAGTTCAGGATTATTTGGGCCGACAAATTGCCATCGAAAACGTGTCGTATTATACGCCGGTTGCAGCCGAAATGGACGAAGCAACGTTTATGAGTAGGATTGCCGAAGAAGCTGATTGCCAACTTTTATTAGACGTAAACAACGTTTATGTAAATGCATTCAACCATAATTACGATGCAAAAACTTACATCAAAAATTTGCCATTGGAACGAGTAGCATATATACACATGGCCGGACATACTAAAGTTGCACCTGATTTAATTATCGACACACACGGTGAAGCAATTATCGATCCGGTTTACGAACTTTTTGAATGGACTTTGGAAAGCGTAAAACCAGTACCCGTTTTGTTGGAGCGCGATTTTAATATTCCTGAACTGGATGAATTGCAGAGCGAATTAAACAGCTTAAAAACAATAATGTCGCAAAAATGGGAGATAAGTGATAAGATGAAAGCAAAAAGTAGTAAGTAAAAAGTATAGAAAATGTTACTGAAAAAAGAAACATATAATCAGCAAAGTAAGCTGGCGAGTTATTGCCGCAATGGATTAAATGTTGACATTTTAGGTGCAAAGCCGGAACGTCTTCCAAATTATCGCCGATTGGTTTTTAACGTCATAAAAGACGCATTAGAAAACACATATCCAATTTCATATCAATACATTAATACTGCTGTTTGGGATAAAATGGTGTATAACTTTTTTAGCATTCATAAATGCAAAGATCCGCAAGTATGGAGAATGCCCGAAGAGTTTTATGAGTTTTGTAAAACCCAAAATTATGCTGAAATTTATTCACTCCCATTTTTAAACAATCTTCTGTATTTTGAATGGCTGGAGGTTGAGATTTACATGATGGAAGATATTTCGTATCCTTATTATTATAAATCAAAAAACTGGCTATATCAAAAAATTGCTGTTAATCCAGAACATAAAATTATAAAACTGGAGTACCCCGTTCATTTAGAAAAGCCGCAGGAATCAGTGAACAAAAAGGGCAACTATTTTTTATTGCTTTATCGCGAACAGGAAACCGGAAGAGTTCAATTTGCCAATCTTTCAACACTGTTTACTTTTTTGCTTGAAAATATCATTTTAGGAGAAAAAACTTTGGAGGAAATTTTCACAGACATATTATACATCTTCGGAATAAACGACCTCGAAATGCTACAAAATGAAGCATTCAAATTTCTTGAAGATTTAAAAAACAGAGGCTTTATTTTAGGAGTACTCAAAAATTGATTTTATTTCGTCGACTTTGAAAGATAAATTTATTTCAT
>JBNKOT010000396.1:0-16506 GCA_050294855.1 Draconibacterium sp.
CATAGCTTTTCATTAAATAATCGATTTACGGCTCTAAATTTTATCACCATAGCTCGCTATGTCTCAAAAATTTATATTGTAAATCAATCATTTACTGAAATTTGAGCTCGCTAATTTTAATCGAACTCAGGTTAATAACATGCACAAATGGGAAATCATAAAAAGTTTGCGAATAAAATGTTTATTTTCACCATCTAATCAGTTTAAAACTATCTTATGTTTCAGGCAAAAACTTATATCGAACGCAGAAAAGCATTAAAAGAAAAAGTGGGAAATGGATTAATTTTGCTTTTCGGCAACGATGAATCGTCAATGAATTATGCCGACAATACCTATCATTACCGGCAAGACAGCACATTTTTGTATTATTTCGGGATACAACATCCCGGATTAACTGCGGTTATTGATATTGATAACGACCGCGAAATAATTTTTGGCGACGATTATACCATCGACGACATTGTTTGGATGGGGCCTCAACCAACAATTGCAGAGCGTGCTGTTGCTTGTGGGGTTAAAAATGTTCAGCCTTTAAAAAAGCTTACAGTGATGTTGGATTTGGCACAACAAGTGGGTCAACCCATTCATTTTCTTCCGCTTTACCGCCCAGAAAATAAAATTAAACTTTTCGAACTTATTGGAGTTGCTCCCAAAGAAGTTGCAACAAAGTTTTCGGTTAGTTTAGTAAAAGCCGTTGTTGCACAGCGCGAATTCAAAACCGAAGAAGAAATTGTACAATTGCATCAGGCGGTCGATGTGTCGGTTGACATGCACGTGGCAGGAATGAGGTTTGCGCGTCCCGGCATGACAGAAGCCGAAGTAACCGCCGAAATCCATAAAATTGCAATTGCTGCCGGCGGTAATATTTCTTTCCCGATTATTGCCACAAAAAACGGGCAGACTTTGCACAACCACTACCATGGAAATACCATTAAAGAAGGCGATTTATTTTTAATCGATGCCGGATTTGAGAATGCGATGTGTTATGCCGGAGATTTGTCGAGTACAGTGCCGGTGAGTAAAAAATTCACTTCCGAACAAAAAGAAATTTACCAGGTTACCTTGGACGCTCACCAGGCAGCAATAAATGCACTGGAGTTCGAAAAACCTTTTAAAAATGCACACCTGGCTGCATGTACCGCAATTTTTGATGGTTTTAAAAAACTTGGATTTACAAAAGGAAACACCAAAGATGCAATTGAGGCCGGAGCACACGCTCTATTCTTTCCTTGCGGAACCGGGCATATGATGGGATTGGATGTTCACGACATGGAAGACCTTGGAGAAGTTTGGGTGGGTTACAACGGGCAGCCTAAAAGCACTCAGTTTGGTTTAAAATCGTTGCGACTGGCAAAACCTTTACAAGCGGGGCATGTTTTTACAATCGAGCCGGGCGTTTATTTTATTCCGGAACTAATTGATTTGTGGCGCTCGCAAAACAAATTCAACGATTTTATCAACTGGGAAAAAGTAAATAGTTATCGTAATTTTGGCGGAATCAGAAACGAAGAAGATTTTGTGATGACCAAAACCGGAGCAAAACTACTCGGTAAACCAAAACCTAAAACCATTGATGAGGTGGAAGAATTAAGAAGTTAGAAAGTTACAAGTTATTGGTTTAAGGTCGTTTTTCTTAACATGTTGTCTGAAACGAGTAAGCAGCAACAAAATAAACCCATTCATTCAAAAAAACTCTTACTTTTGCCACAAATAGAAGTGGATGAAAAAGGCATTTTTTATATCGATTTTCTTCTTGAATTCGCAATTCATTTTTGCACAAAACGAAATTGGACCGGAGGGTGACAAATTGATCTGGTTTTTACTGTTTCCGTTAATCGGTGCGATTGTGTTTTTTGCGTTTAGAAAAAAAGGAGTAAAAAAAGCGAAGGTAAAAAAGCCATTTTTTCAGCTTAAAAAAGTTAAAATCGAATTGGGGAAAGATCGTTTATATTATCCCGATAATTTAAAACTGACCGTTAAAAACACGGGTAATACCGACATCGATTTGGATAAACCCTTACTTGTTCTGGACAATTTTTGGTTAAAAAGAAAGTTTAAACTGAAAGGAATGGGCAACCGAACCTTTTATCCACTTTATCTGGAAAAGGGAAAGTCGCACACGCTGGAAATAAATTTAACACGTTTTTATACCCACGATAAGAAGTTGAAAAAATTTCCGAAAGCAAAAGTCACTCTTTTTGATATAAAAGGTAAACGATTGGGCAGTAAATCTGTTTATCTCCGTAAAACACTAGTGAAGTTTTAAATGAGAAACTGGAAATTCAATCATATCGATTTTTCTACCTACCCTTTTTATTCGGGAAATGATTTGGGCGTATTTTGGTCGCCTGAAAAAACCTCGGTTAAAATCTGGGCACCAACCGCAAAAATTGTTGAATTGCGTTTGTATAAAGATGGACAGGCCGGAGAAGCTTACCATAAAACCAATTTGCAACAGCTCGAAAATGGGATTTGGTCGACGGTTTTAAAGGGCGATTACGAAGGAAAATTCTATTCCCTAAAAATTAATGACGGCGAATGGTTGGAAGAAACTCCGGATATTTATACACGTTGTGTGGGTGTAAACGGAAAACGAGGGGCCATTTTTAATCCGGTTAAAAGTAATCCTGAAAATTGGAAGGAAGACAAAGGGCCTCGTTACAAGGATTTTACCGAAGCAATAATTTATGAAACTCATGTTCGCGATTTTTCGATCGACGGAAATTCCGGAGCCAAAAACAAGGGTAAATTTTCAGCATTTACCGAAGAAAATACAAAATCGGCCGAAGGAAAAGCAACCGGATTGTCGCACCTAAAAGAACTGGGAATTACACATATTCATCTTTTGCCGGTGAACGATTATTTTACAGTTGACGAAGAAAAACCGCTCGAAAAATACAATTGGGGATACGATCCATTGCATTATAATGCGCTCGAAGGCTCTTTTTCAACCAATCCGTTTGACGGAGCTGTGCGAATAAAAGAGTTTAAAAAACTCGTGAAAGCATTACACGACAACGGAATTGGAGTAATTCTCGATGTGGTGTACAATCACACTTACTTTGCAAAAGAATCGGTCTTTAACCAAACCATTCCGGGCTACTTTTATCGACAGAAAAAAGACGGCACTTTTTCGAATGCTTCCGGTTGTGGAAATGAAATTGCATCGGAACGAGCCATGGTTCGTAAATACATTCTCGACTCATTACTTTATTGGGCCAATGAATTTCATATCGATGGATTTCGATTTGATTTGATGGGGATTTTAGACCAGGAAACCATGAAAAGCATTCGTGAAGAATTGGATAAATCCAATCCCGGATTGTTCTTGTATGGCGAAGGTTGGGCAGCCGATCAGAGTCCGATGCCCGAAAATTTAAGAGCCGTTAAAAGCAACACTTTACAAATGCCTGGAATCGCAAGTTTTAACGACGATTTTAGAGATGCATTAAAAGGAAATCACGGAAGCAAAAAAAGCAAGGGTTTTGTTAGTGGTTTGGAGTTGAGCGAAGAACCCATAAAATTTGGAATTGTGGGTGCAACTTTTCATCCGCAAATTGTTTACGATTATATCAAAACATCGAACAAAGCCTGGGCAGCCGAACCCAACCAGAGTATAAATTACGTGTCGTGCCACGATAATTATACACTTTGGGATAAACTAAAAATGAGTAACTCAAAAGCTACAGATGAGGAACTAAGAAAAATGGTGAAACTGGCCGGGGCACTGGTATTAACATCTCAAGGAGTTCCGTTTTTACATGCAGGTGTCGATTTTTGCAGAAGTAAAGGGGGGCACGGGAATTCGTATAAATCGCCCGATCAGGTGAATCAAATCGAATGGGTCAGAAAATCGAAATATTTCGATGTATTTAAATATTTCCAACAACTAATTCGACTGAGAAAAAATCATCCGGCCTTTCGAATGGCAAACGCTGAGTTGATTCGTAAACATCTGAATTTTTGCATTCAATACAAAATGGGTGTTGTTTCGTATTGTATTGATGGGAAAGGTGTTGGCGATAGTTGGGAGCGAATAATCGTAGTATTTAATGCCAATAATGAAAGAGTTATTGTTCCAGTTCCCGAAGGCAATTATCAGATCATGTCTAAGGGAACCGAAATTAACGAAGCAGGAATTGGCGAATTTATTGAGAACGAAATAAATGCAGAAGCCATTTCGATGACGATTCTGGTGCAATCGAAATAAGCAAAAAAAATCACCATATTTTTCTAAAAACCTTTTGAAAGTGGTAACCATAAATGGAATAAGTAATGGCCAGCGGAAAAGTTTTTGGTCGTTTAAATAAACTCCAGAAAAACAATTTCCAATAGTAATATCTGTTTTTATCGTAAACACCAAGAATAAAAATCGATTTAAAAAAGGCCATTATTTTATTAGGATTTAGCCGGGTTTTATTTTTCACCTTGGGTTTAAAATCTTCCAGGAAAAGACGAACTCTTTCGTAAAAAGATTTTCCATTGTAAATGCCGCGAATAATCTCCTTGTACCCCGACGTTAACTTTTCAATGCTCATTTTCGGAATAATATTGGTCGATGCATCTGTATTGTCGCCACTCATTTTATGAAGGATACGACCTTCTTTCTGAAGTCGTGAATAAAGTTGTGATTTTGTGGGTGCATTTAGTAGTCCAATCATGGCTGCAATAATTCCACTTTTTTGAATAAACTCGATCTGCTTTTTAAAAATATTGGGTAAATCGCTGTCGAAACCAACAATAAAACCACCCTGCACTTCGATGCCGGCTTGTTGAACCTGCTTTATACATTCAATCAGATTCCGATTCTTATTTTGGAACTTGTTGCATTCGTGCAAACTGGTTTCCTGCGGCGTTTCAATTCCAATAAATACAGTCGAAAAGTCGGCACTGGTCATTAGTTTCATTAGTTGCACATCGTCGGCCAAATTTATCGAAGCCTCGGTGCTAAACATAAAAGGATGCCGGCGAATTTCTGACCATTCAATAAGAGCAGGGAGTAAATCGTTTTTTAAAATATTTTTATTCCCGATGAAATTGTCGTCGACAAAAAATACTGCGCCACGCCCTCCGGCAGAATAAATATTTTCTAATTCGCATAAGATTTGTTGGGTAGATTTTATTCTCGATTTATGACCAAGCAGTGCTGTAATATCACAAAAATCGCAGTTAAAAGGGCAGCCGCGAGAATATTGAATACAAAGCGATGAATAATTTGAAAGATTAATTAAGGAATAATCGGGTGTCGGCGAATTCTTAATATCAGCAAAATCTTGTGTTTTATAAATTCTTTTTGCCGCATTCTTTTCTAAGTCGGCAAGAAAAAGAGGTAGCGTGATTTCGGCTTCGTTTAGTACGAGATGATCAACGTTTTCAAATTTTTCGTAATCCTCCGTAAAAAGTGGTCCGCCGGCAACAACTTTAACACCCAGTAAATTGCATCTTTTGATGATCTCAAGTGCCGAGTTGTACTGTGTGCCCATTGCACTGATAAAAACAAAATCGGCCCACAAAATGTCTTTTTCTTTTAGTTTTTCGACATTCAAATCGATTAGTTTTTTCTCCCAGCCGGATGGCAGGAGAGAGGCTACGGTAAGTAAGCCAAGCGGCGGATATGCGGCCTTTTTGGCGATAAACTTTAATGCATATTTAAAGCTCCAAAACGTGTCGGGGTATTCCGGATAAAGGAGCAGGATTTTCATGGTTTCTAATTTTTATATGGGCATATTCTTCTGGCTTAATTAATAATAGGATAACTGAATGTTTCTCGAAAATTTGTCGGAAATACTGGTTACCGAGTAATACGATTCGGCAAATCTTCTGATTTCGTAAAACGGATTTGAATGATACACTTTTTTCGTTTTCTGATTTTCCAAATCGTCGATAAGTTCCGGAAGTGTAATTTCGATGTTGTCTAAAAGCAAATGTTCTACGTTTTCAAATTCCTCGGTGTACTCTGTAAAAAGAGGTCCACATGCCACTATTTTTTTATGACTACAATTGCAGTGTTTTATGATTTTAATGGTTGAAGCGTGTTGTTTTTCGTTGGCGCTTATAAAGATGTAATCGGCCCACTCCATTTCGCGTTTCGAGAGTTTGCTTGTATTCATATCAACAAGTTTTCTTTCCCAGGTTATGGGTAATAGAACAGATAAATGCAACAATTCTTTTGGCGGGAATTTTGCTTTATCAGAGAACATTGCTACAATGCTATTCAAGCTCCAAAAAGATTTTGGATATTCGGGATAAACAATAAGTATTTTCATTTTTCTAACATTTAAACTATTTAGTCTAAAATTATGAAAATGTTTTATTGAATAAAAATAGATTGGGGCGAGTGGTGGTTAATAGTGATTAACAGTGGGTTTTTGGGAAGACTGACATTTATTTGGTGCGAATGGCATTCGCCAATCAGCGCTTCCGGAGAGCTTCTTTTACCTTTAAAATGTACTGACGCGATACATGAATGTCTTGTGGGTAGTCGAATAAAGAAAGTTTTAAACCGTCGCTGCCCTTGGTAACTTTTTTGATGTAATTTTTATTTACAATGCACGAACGGTGACAACGAATCATAGCAGCATATTTTGAAAAAAGTATTTCGGTATTTTTTAAAGTGTAACGAATTAGTTTTTTATTGATTTTTTCATCTTTTTTATAAATTACTTCGATGTAATTATTGGCCGATTTTATGAGTATGATTTGATTAAGAAAAAGGTGAAAATATTCCGATTTGTTTTCCGACTCAAATTCGATTTCCGGATTTTCTTCTGAAGGAGTTTCCTCGGAATCGATCGATTTGCTGTCGTCTCCGCCTTTGAATTCGCGCACTTGTTTTTTTAGATAATAGAATTCGTTTGTTACCGCTAAAATAACAATTGCAAAAAGCGAAAGAATTACAATGATAGTAACAATATGAAACGTGATATGTATCTTTCCAACGTAACGGGCAAAAAAAACAAAGGCCACAGAATTTAAAGCAACATACAAAAATCCCCAGAAAATTTCTTTGTTGGTATTCCATTTTTCAGTAGTGAAAGAACGCTTGAAAACCGATGGAATAAGTAGACGTAAAATGCCAAGTAAAATAAAAGTTATTCCACCAAATGCTGCGAGAATAAGAAGTTTGTTATTAAAGTCGGGATTTTGTGGTTCGAGCGAATGGAAAAAAATCAGAAACAAAAATATACCTAAACTTATGCCAACAATGATCCTCAGACTCAACCTGACGTCGTTATAATAAGGATGTTTTTTGACCAAAGAATTTTGCATGAGATCTTCTGTTTATCCAAATTGTTTTGTGCAGCAGAAAGTTACTAAAATTTGGGTTGAATGAAAACAGCAGCAAGAACTTTTCAAAGATAAAAAGGCGAAGTTTTTTTAAGCGATCAATAAACGGCCAGCAATAAATCGATGTCTTTAGCGGCAATATTAAATAAATTTCCGATTGCGTGGTTGGTAAGAATACCTTGATAAATATAAACTCCTTTTCTAAATCCTTTCGAACTTTTAATATACTGGTCGGGTCCGCCATTTTCGCCAATTGCCAAAAGAATAGGAATTAAAATATTACTCAACGAAATGGAAGCGGTTCTTGCTACGAGTGCCGGAGAATTTGGAACACAATAATGAACTACACCGTGTTTGGTGTAGGTTGGTTCGTTAAAATCGGTACATTTCGAAGTTTCGAAACAACCACCCTGGCTCACATTTAAATCTATAATTACCGAACCTTCTTTCATTTGTTTTACTAAATCTTCAGAAACCTTAAATTTCGGTGAAGTGTTAAATGAGGTTGCGCCAATAACCACATCGGCCGAAACCAGTGCCTTGCGCAACACTTTCGGATAAAAAACCGAAGTAAAAATACGCCGGCCAAGTTTTTCTTCCATTTTACTCAGCTCGTACACCGAAGTGTCGAAAACTTTTACAAAAATTCCAAGTCCGAGTGCGGCGCGGGCTGCGTATTCGGCTGCGGTGCTTGTCCCGATAATCACCAATTCTGCCGGGGTTACTCCGGTAACTTCACCAAAAAGCACACCTTTCCCATTGCGCGATTTACTCAAGTATTCGCTGGCAATGGTAATCGATGTTACACCTGCAATTTGGCTCATCTGGTGTACAAAAGGCAAAAAACCTTCCTCGTTTTCGAGGTATTCGAAAGCTACCGTGGTTACTTTCTTTTTCATCAATTGATGAATCGACTCCTTGCAATAAGCATGAACCTGCAAGCTGGAGATGATAACCTGGTTTCCGCGTAACTTTTCAATTTCCTGACTGTCGAAAGGCGAAATGCGCAAAATAATATCGCACTGAAAAGTTTCTTCCTTTTTATCGACAATTGTGGCTCCGGCTTCACGGTATTCCTTGTCGGAATAACTAGCCGATTTACCTGCCTCTTTTTCTATCCAAATTTCGTGGCCATACGAAACCAGAAGATTAACCGCCTGTGGTGTTAAAGGAACCCGGTATTCAACTTTTGTGAAATCGGATGGGATTCCAATCTTAACTTTCTGTCCCTTTTTCTTTACCTCGAGCATTTCTTCCTGTGGAAGCAACATGTTTTTTGGTAAGGAAATATTTTCTTTTCTTTTGTCGGATGAAGCCATTTCTGTAGGTTTAATTGACAGTTGCAGCAATTGCTAATAAAGCGTAACAAGTTACATTCAAAAGTGGAATTTTCAAAATGATGAACTTTACTTCATTTCGGCAGCAATTTCGCGGTTGTCTTTTCCGCGAACTTTAATTTTTACTTTAATAATATTTTCGGGAAGCAGTGGTTCGATCATTTCCGGCCACTCGATAAAACAATAATTACCACTGTAAATATAATCTTCGTATCCTAAATCGTAAGCCTCTTCTAAATCGTTTATCCGATAGAAATCGAAATGGAAAATCGACGAATTATCAGCCGTTTTATATTCGTTGATCAATGCAAAAGTAGGGCTGGTAACATTGTCTCCCGATCCGAGACTTTTGCAAATGGCCTGAATAAAAGTTGTTTTACCCGCACCCATTTTCCCGTAAAGCGCAAATACCCGATGATCGGGAAACTGATGGAGTAATTTTTTGGCAACGGCACTAAGTCCGTCAATTGAAGAAATTCTTTCTGAAAACATTTTCAAACATTTTAAGCAATTTTACGAAAAGCCCTTAATTTTTTAACAACGTGGCAAAAATACGATAAAAAACAGTTAAATGGATGGTTTATAAAGATACAGGTTTCGGTAAAAAATATTATTTTTGGCAGAAACGTAATTATACATCACTTTGATACATTCTGATGCAATGAAATTATTTATCGGGTGAGTTATTTTTAGAACTTCGAAAAACAATAAATTATAACGAAATGAATATTCCAGCTGATTTAAAGTACACCCAGGATCATGAGTGGGTTCGTGTAGAAGGAGATGTTGTAACCGTGGGTGTTACAGATTTTGCGCAAGGCGAATTGGGCGACGTAGTTTTTGTTGAAATTGAAACCGAAGGGGAAACACTTGATAAGGGTGAAACTTTTGGTACAGTGGAAGCAGTAAAAACGGTATCGGATTTATTTATGCCGGTTGGCGGAGAAGTGACTGTATTTAATGAAGCTCTGGCCGATGAACCGGAGTTAGTAAATAAAGATCCGTATGGCGAGGGTTGGATGATTAAAGTTAAAGTTGCTGATACCGCTGAAATCGGCGCGTTAATGTCGGCAGCTGATTATCAGAAAATGTTGGAAGCATAACGATTTCTAAAATATTAAGAAAGACATGACATTTTGTTGTGCCTTTTTCGTATAAAAAAACCGGAACTATATTAGCTCCGGTTTTTTTATATATAGTGCAAAGAAAGATTTCAAATTAACCACATTTAGAAGAACCGCAAGAAATACAGGTTAAACATCCTTCCTGATAAATTACCTCGCCAGAACCACATTCTCCACATTTTGTGTCATCTACACGAGTTCCATTCGGAATGTATTTTTTAAGTGCACGCGCAACACCGGCTTTCCACGAATTAATTGTATCGTTGTCGAGTTGCAAACTGGTAACCAATTCTACTACTTTATGAATTGGCATTCCGTGCCGTAATGTTCCTGAAATTAATTTGGCATAATTCCAGTAAACCGGATTAAATTTGTGCGACAATCCTTCGATTGTTGTTTTGTAACCTCGTTTATTGGTGTATTGAAAGTCGTAACGAGAAACTTCTTCGTCTTCGTAACTTTTCATGATAAAACCACTGGTAATCGAACGAGGTAATAAAATTCCGTCTTCATCATCCGATAAACCGGTAAATATTTCGTAAGGTTTACCGTCCATTAAACCGATAAAAGCAATCCATTTATCTTTGTTGTTTTGAAAACGAACAACATCAGCTTCCAGCATTTCCGGACGTTTGGTTGGGAAACTGTTGCTTTTGGTTTTCTTTTTACCGCGGTCGTCGTTAGAAATTAAAACACCCGAACGCGATCCGTCACGATAAACGGTAACTCCTTTACAACCACTTTTCCATGCTTCGATGTACAGTTGACCAACCAATTCTTCGTTTACATCCGAAGGTAAATTGATGGTTACGCTAATTGAGTGATCTACCCATTTCTGGATTTTCCCTTGCATTCTAACTTTAGCAAGCCAGTCGACATCGTTGGAAGTTGCTTTGTAATAGGGAGAAGTTTTTACCAGTTCGGTTAATTCTTCCTGTGTGTAATTAATGTTTGTATCGTGTCCGTTCACTTCCATCCAGATTTTAAATTTCTGATGAAAAACGGTGAATTCTTCCCAGGTGTCGCCTAGTTCGTCGGTAAAATCAACATTAACTCCTTTGTCGTTAGGATTCACTTTTCTACGTCGTTTATAAACGGGCATAAATACCGGTTCGATCCCCGAACTGGTTTGTGTCATCAAACTGGTTGTTCCGGTAGGAGCAATGGTTAAAAGTGCAATATTACGACGGCCATATTTGGTCATATTTTCGTATAATCCCGCGTCTTCTTTTTTGATGCGATTGATTAACGGATTGTTCTCTTCCCGTTTGCTGTCGTAAATGGTAAATGCTCCGCGGTCTTTTGCAAGATGTACCGAAGAACGATACGCTTCGAGTGTAATTGTTTTATGGATTTCTTCCGAGAAATCGGTTGCATTGTCGGTTCCGTATCTTAAACCAAGTGCTGCTAACATATCGCCTTCAGCAGTTATTCCTACTCCAGTTCTGCGTCCTTCTTTGGCTTTGCGCTGAATGTTTTCCCACAGGTTTCTTTCTGTAAACTTTATATTTTCTTCTTCCGGATCGGCATTTACTTTGGCCAGAATTCCATCGATTTTCTCGAGTTCCAGATCAATAATATCATCCATTATTCGCTGTGCATAATGAACGTGCTCTTTAAACAATTCGAAATTGAATTTTGCCTGTTTTGTAAACGGATTTTCGACATACGAATACAAGTTGATCGCCAAAAGTCGGCAACTGTCGTAAGGACAGAGTGGAATTTCGCCGCAAGGATTTGTAGAAACCGTGCGGTAACCCAAATCTGCATAACAGTCAGGAACCGATTCTTTAATGATTGTATCCCAGAATAAAATACCGGGTTCTGCCGATTGCCAGGCATTTTTTACAATTTTCGACCACAGTTTATTGGCATCAATTTCTTTGGTATAAACCGGTTTGTCAGAATTGATCGGATATTGTTGTGTGTATGGATTGCCAGATTCAATGGCTTCCATAAAATCGTCCTGTAATTTTACCGAAACATTGGCTCCTGTCACTTTTCCCTGCTCCATTTTAGCATCGATAAAACTTTCCGAATCGGGATGTTTTACCGAAACAGACAACATTAGTGCACCACGTCGTCCGTCTTGGGCTACTTCGCGCGTTGAATTCGAATAGCGCTCCATAAAAGGAACTATTCCGGTGGAAGTTAACGCCGAGTTTTTTACCGGCGATCCTTTTGGGCGAATGTGTGATAAGTCGTGACCAACACCACCACGTCGTTTCATTAACTGTACCTGCTCCTGATCGATTTTCATAATGCCTCCGTACGAATCAGAATCTCCGTCGTTACCAACAACAAAACAGTTGGATAATGATGCAACCTGGTAATTATTTCCAATGCCTGTCATTGGTCCCCCTTGTGGAACGATGTACTTAAATCCTTTCAGAACATTATAGATTTCTTCTTCTGTAAGTGGATTTGGATATCGCTTTTCGATTCGGGCAATTTCTTTTGCCAATCGTTTGTGCATGTCATCAGGGGTTAGTTCGAAAATATTTCCGAACGAATCTTTTAGGGCGTATTTATTTACCCAAACACGCGCAGCAAGATCGTCTCCTTTGAAGTACTCGAGTGAGGCTTTTACTGCTTCTTCCTGGGAGTAAATTTTTTTGCCCACTGGGGTTTTTACAGATACTTCGTTTTGCATCATTAGTTACATTAATTTTTAGAGTGAAACATTCAATTTTTTGTTCTGAGTTTTTGTCCTTTTATAAAACGACGAAAAGTGAGACGCAAGATAAAATACAATCCAATATTTTGGAAGTATTTTTGAATAAAAAAAAACAAAAGTTATCAACTTTGTGAGTTAAAGTAGCTGTAAATCAACTATATGTATGTTTGATATCGACAAAAAGTTAACCAAAAAGAAGAATTGTTGTTGGAATTTGAGAAATTTTTTTATCGAATATTTGATTCAAAAATACAACTTTTTCAAAGCAAAAAGTGCTAACAAAATTGTGTTTTTATCGGATTATTTGTTGAAAACTTTTTTTATGATAAATTTTGTTGACCCAACATTTTTTTCCACATAATCGCGACTTATTTGAGCTGTTTTTTTAAGGAGTATTTTATCGGAAATCAGTCGATCGAAATGGCGCTGAAGTTCATCGTATTTAGTGATAGAGTATGCTCCACCTTCCGAAGTCAAATCTTTTGCTTCCTTAAATTTCCTGAAATTTGGCCCGAACACAATTGGCATGCCAAAAGTTGCAGCCTCTAAAATGTTGTGTATTCCAATACCAAAGCCACCTCCAATATAAGCAATGTTACCGTACTGATACAGAGACGATAAGAGGCCAATTGAGTCAATTATCAACACATCGTGATTGTCGATGTTTGTTTCGTCGATCTTACTGTACGAAACAGACGACTTTTTCAACAATTGATGTAGCCTGTTAACATTTGAGGTGGTAACTTCGTGGGGTGCAATTATAAACTTGATGTTTTTGCTTTGGTTAATAAACGCTGCAAGCAACTCCTCATCTGGTTTCCATGTACTTCCTGCAACTATTAGCAGGCTGTTTCCTTTAAACTTTTCAACATTTTCGATTTTTTTAGCGGCTTTTGTAATGCTTGCCACACGGTCGAAGCGCGTGTCGCCGGCAATCGAAATGTTAGAAAGTCCGATTTGTTCGAGCATTTTTGCAGAACTTTCGTTTTGCACAAAAAAGTGTTCGAATTTAAAAAGCGATTTCCTGTACCATTTTCCCCAAAGTGTATTTTTGAAAAAATGCTGTCCATCACGAAAAATGGCGGAAATAATATAAAGCGGGATATTTTGCTTTTTTAACGCGTCGATAAAAAAGTACCAGAATTCGTATTTAATAAAAAAAGCTTTTTCAGGTTTTACGATTTCAACAAAGTCTTTTGCATTGGATTTGGTGTCGATTGGCAGGTAGCAAATCAGATCGGCACCTTCGTAATTTTTTCTGATTTCGTAACCAGAGGGCGAGAAAAAAGTGAGAATGATTTTATATTCGGGAAACCCTTTTTTTATTTCCTCGATCACCGGCCGACCTTGTTCGAATTCGCCCAAAGAAGCAGCATGAAACCAAATGTATCGGGCGTTTGAATCAATCTTTTGCCGAACACTGGCTTTCCAGTTTTTCCGTCCTTGCACAAATTGTTTGGCCTTTTGGTTAAAAAGCGATGCTATTTTTACAAAAAGGGAGTAGAAAAAAATTCCGGTTTTATAGAGTAATATCATGGTGCTGGTTTACCGCTAAAAGATACGACGTTCTTTTAAATATTCGTAAATAGTAACATTCATTAAATAAAGTAGAAAAAGTGATACAAAATTTTCGAGCGGAATAGAATAGAGTTTTACATTCAATAAATAATCAGGATTGTATTCGATAATTGGTAATCGTGTTAACAGTCCGCTGATAATTAAAAACGGCACCAGCATTACAAAATATCCAAGATAAAACTTGGTGTAATGTTTTTTAAATCGATTGCGAAAAATTGTGTATCCCAAATAAATTGTAGTTAAGAAAAAGGCAAAAAATGGATATAATTTTTGTCGGGTGGTGTAAGCCAAAATTCCAAAAAGCACAAATAAAACCAGGCTGAAAGCTAAAAAAACATTGGCTTTTTCGAAATTCGGGAAGTTCGTTTTTAAGTACTCGTATATAAAGACACTTAAAAAGGGGATGCCTAAAAAGTACAGCCACTCTTCAATCGGAAGATTTAAAATATTGATTCCCAATACAAATTCTTCATTAAAACGCCAGATTGCTTTTTCTTCGAAACGTAAATCCCAAATGATAAAAATGGCACCGGAGAAAAGTATGGCTGGAACTAAATGTTTTAAATTGCGGAAGAAGGGATTTTGTTTTTTTATTCCGAATAAAAACGGAATTGCAAAAGCTCCTGCAACGATCAGCAAATAAGAAAAGTTCTTAAACTCCATCAAAAAATAGTTTGTCGCAAAGTTATATCATTTGTCAAAATAATCGGGTTTTGGTATTTAAAAATTTACTCTTTCACTATTATTGTTGAAATGCTCTTTTGAGGCAGTGTTATTTTTATTGAAAGCTGTGATTTTCTTCTGATGGAGAGTCGCCAACTTTTTGCCGTTTACACTGTAATTCAATTTATTGTATTCTTTCTTTCCAACTGTTTTTGCTGATATCCCTATCATCCAATTCTCGTTTACAACAACAAACACACTAAATATTGTTTCGCTTCCACAATCAGGCAAAAAAATAGCGTCGTTAGAAATAACGACGCTATCTGTTTATCGATGTTGATCAGAACTTTATTTTAGCCACCATTTCAGGTTTGTCGCTGCCCGAAACTGGTTTCATTCTGAATGAATAACTGTATTCTTTTTCAGAAAGGATATATTCTTTGTGTGTGCGGGCTCCCCAACTGTTATCGCCGCCAACACCCATTTGTTTGTAGTTGATATTAACCGAAGTAAGATCGCGTGGTTTTACATCGGTGGTGTGTCGGTTAACCACTTGCACACCTTCTCCCTGGCGACCGTCGGTGCGTTCCGACGATTCAAAATCTTCGATAATATTGTGGTGGGCGCTCACTTCAAGTAAGGGCATTCCAACAAAAAGAAGTCCAACACCGTTGGTATTAGTGATGGTCATCCACCGCACATCAGTTTTATTGCCGTTTTCCTGTGGACGTAGGTAAGCCCAATACTGATCGGCAACACTACCACTGTATAATCCAACAAAGGCACCGGTTTTTCTGTCCCAGTACGATTCCTGCGGACCTCGACCCAGCCAGCTCATTTGGTCGAACGAGCGCGGCATTACAAGGTTCATTCCCATCCGAACAATATCCGGAAGATCGTCTTTTGTCATTTTAAAATGATTATTTACAATCACATCGCCCGAGCCGTAAACGGTGTAAACCGATTTGTAAGTTGCAATGGTCTGGTTTTCTTCGTCCAATAAATTGAAATTGAATTCAACACTTGCCTTGTTTTTACCAATTTTATTGATCGAAACCTCGCTTACCTTTCTGTTTTCTCCGGCTTTTCGCCAAACACGATGACGCTGATGAAGTCCGTTTCCAAAATCGTTATCGATTGGTGCACGCCAGAAATTTGGAATTGGCCCGCTGATCAGGAATTCAATCTCACCTTTTTTAAGGCTAGTTATTACACCTGCCTTTTTATCGAAAGTGATGGAGAAGTTATTGGCTGAAATACTAACTTTTTCATCCGAATCATCCACAACTAGTTCAGGAATTTGAGTATCGGAAAGTTTATATGTTGATGCTTTAAATGCCGGTAATTCAAATTGTTCCGCAGCCATTTCGCTTCCTGCTTTTACCAGACTCCAATCGTTTTTTAATTTGGCTTTAATCGTAAGGAAATATTCGACACCTGGCTCTGGGTCGACTTTATAGTTGATTTGAACTTTGGCTGTTTTTTGGGGCGCAAGTTCCAGGTTATTTAATTTTCCGCTGTCAACAATTATTCCATCTCCAATTACTTCCCATTCAAAATCGAAATTTGAAAGGTCTAAAAAGGAATATTTATTTTTAATTGAAACAACACCGGTTTTTAAATTTACTGCACTAAATCCAATGTTCTGATACACTTTTTTAACTTCTAAAAGATGTGGTTTTACAGTGCGGTCGGGATCAACCAAACCGTTGTTACAGAAATTACCATCAGAAGGAACGGTGTCGGGACCAAAGTCGCCACCGTAAGCCCAGTATTCTTCTCCATCTTCGTTGGTGGTTAAAAGTCCCTGATCAACCCAGTCCCAAATAAAACCACCTTG
>JBNKOT010000397.1:0-1944 GCA_050294855.1 Draconibacterium sp.
AATTGAAATTCGATTTTTTAAGGCATTAAAAATTTGGTTTTGCGGTGTTTCACTTTTCAGCATTTCATTCAATTCATCCAGTTGCCATTTTCTTCTGTTAATCGTGCGGTTTTGTATGGTTTCTTCCACTCCTTTCAAATAATTTGGTGTTGCCGTTAAACTGTGGATGTAAAAAGCCGGAACGCCCGCAAAACTCATCATCACGGTTTGTGAAGCCAAAAAGCGTTCAACCTGAAACTGGTCTTCGCCATTTTTTGTTCCTTTTAAAGCATCAAAATACGTGATGTTTAATTCATACGGACTTGTATTTCCATCCGGATTGGATTTGTAATTTACAAATCCACCAAATTTTTTCATGTTTTCAACCAGTTCGGTTTTTTCATTTTCGGGTAAAAGACCTTCCAACGGACGAACACCAATTCCGTCGTGAGAAGCAGTAAAATTGAAAAATGTTTTATTGCCCGAGAGTTCAGGTAAACTTTTTGCCCAGGAATTTAAAAATGTCGAATTTCCGGTGTGTAACGCGTGAAGCAGAAGTGGAGGCAAGCTAAACTGATAAACCATGTGTGCTTCGTTGTTGTTGCCAAAGTAACTGAGGTTTTCTTTGTTCGGAACATTCGTTTCTGTGAGGATGACCAACGCCGGATTGATGTATTCTGCAACCTCGCGCATCAATTTCACCACTTCGTGCGTTTCTGGCAAATGCAAACATGTTGTATCGATTTTCTTCCATAAAAATGCAATGGCATCTAATCGAATTATTCTGGCTCCTTTCGAAATGTATTCCAAAAGAATGTCCATCATTTTTATCAATACTTCCGGATTGGCAAAATTCAAATCCACCTGATCGGCACTAAAAGTTGTCCAAACGTGTTTTGTGCCTGCCGATGTTGGGTAGGCTGTTAACAGCGGAGTACTGCGAGGACGTGTAACCTGCGATAAATCTGTTTCCGGATTTTCAGTAATAAAAAAGTTTTTTCCTTCGCCGTTTTGTTTTAGAAAATTCTGAAACCAGCGACTTTTACTCGATGCGTGATTGATCACCAAATCGAACATTAAATCATAATTGGAATCTAATGCTTTTACATCGTTCCAGTTGCCGAGCTCAGGATTCACTTTTTGAAAATCGATAACCGAAAAACCGTCGTCGCTACTGAATGGAAAAAAAGGTAAAATATGAACGATATTAATTTGTTCACTTAGATTTTTGTCCAAAAAAGATTTTAGCGTTTCTAAGGGAATTTCGTCTTTTTGTTTGATGCTGTCGCCATAAGTAATAAGAACCACATCGTTTTCGTTCCATTTTTCGTCGGTGTTTTTTTTCGGAGTATATTTCGAAATTACCTGAATCAGCGCTTCGCTTATTTCTTTCGAAAAGTCTTCCTGATATAGAAAACGAAGACGGTCCTCCAGTTTTTTAACGAAGGAATTATTTGGAGTAATCATATTTTTTCGGGATTAAATAATGTTGTTGTCTTCTTCAACAATTTGATGAAATTCTTCCAAAATATCAGGAAAAGCACTTCGCACACGTTTCCAGCTTGGCATGAGTGGAACCGTGTCGGGATTATTTAAAAAGTCGATTCCCGATTGATAAATATTTGTAACAAATAAATCGATTACTTCTTCTTCTTTATGGAAATCGTATTTCAATCCATTCATAGTTGCATCGGCTTTGTATAGTTCTACAAAATCGAGGGCAATTCTCCAATATGTTGCTTTTAGTGTTCTGAAAAATTCGGGTGTGAGTGTAATTCCATCCGATGCAAGTTTGGCAAAAATAGCACGCGAAATGTCTCGACTCATTTTCGACAATCCTTTTTCTGCGTCTTCGGCCGAAAGCGACTGATGTTTGTGATCGTAGCGGTCGGCAATTTCAACCTGACAAACGCGATTGAGTGTGTTGTTTCGTTCCACTTCAGAAAGTATTCCAATCTCTAAACC
>JBNKOT010000398.1:0-10436 GCA_050294855.1 Draconibacterium sp.
TTGAATTCTTCCAAAATTGGCCCGAATAATATTCCGTCGGTAGGAAATGCGTGTCCACCACAATTTACACCCGATTCAATCCGGTATTCCGAAACCCACAAACCTTTTGCCGCCAACATTTTTCCCTGGATAAAAGCAGAACGAAAATCGCTCACTTTCAGAATAATATTCTTTTTGATTTTTCCTTTCAGATCGGGGAAAAAATCTTTAAAATTTTCGATGTAGCTATACAAACGCGGACTCATTCCGGCTGAAAGCACCAGCGACGAATTTAATTTACTATTGGCAAAACCACGCAAAGCGGCGTGTGCATCGTTGTGCTCGATGGGCAACTGTTCTCCGTTTTTGAAATGTGCCTGATCGAGTTTGGTCATAATATTAACATCGATCGAGCCCACATGAAGTTTTTCGTTCAGCCATTTCGAAAGTTCCTCGGCTGCATGACGACCTTTATCGGCAAGATTAAATTTTGGTTTTAAGGCCGACGCATCGGGTAACATCTTAATGTATTTATCGATTTCGGCACCAGCTTGATGAGCCGTATTTTTGAGTTCTTCTACCTTATGTTTTACAATATCGTCCACCAAATCGAGGTAGGAAGCAATTCGTTTTGCCCTAAAATCGTCTACTTTCTTAGAAATTGTTTTGAATGGAATTCCGAATTTTTTGCTGTAAAATTCGCGCATACTTTCAATTAACGTATCGTCGACCAGCGAAATTACCGATGAAATTCCAAGGTGAGCAACATTAATTGGAGTATCGATTGAATATCCAAGTCCAAGAACCGGAATATGAAAGGAATGTCCTTTATCTAAATTCATTGTATTCGTTTTATAATAGCTGGTAAAGATAATTCTTATCTAGCGATAACAAAATCAACCCACCACTTTATAATCATTAAAAAGAAACAAAGGAAACAAGTTATTTAGTCAATGTTTGCAACATAAAGTGCATGTTATAAATATTACAAACAATTGTCTTTTTTTAAGTTTTCTGATTAGCGTTATTACCAATTCAAAATATTCGCCAACCCTAATAATTGGACTCATACAAAAACCAAAGGAAAAACCCAATTGCATAGGCGATTCGTGCAATGTTTAGAGCAGTTGAAAGTGCGTAGCGAATAGTGCGCAGTATTTGGATCTTGAATATCGGATCTTAGTACTAATTATTTCCTTTCTATTCCGAAAACTTTCTATTTTCCTGTTCTTCGACGCGAATAAAAGTGGTTCGTTTTGTCAACTCTTTTAAGGTTGAAGCTCCCACATAAGTACAGGTGCTTCGTATTCCACCTAAAATATCGAGTACTGTGTTTTCAACAGCACCGCGGTATTTTACTTCCACGGTTTTTCCTTCGCTTGCCCGGTAATTGGCAACCCCACCCACATGTTTATCCATTGCTGTAGCCGAACTCATTCCGTAAAACTGCTTGTATGTTTTCCCGTTACGTTCGATCGATTCTCCACCACTTTCGTCGTGTCCAGCCAACATTCCACCAAGCATTACAAAATCGGCACCGGCGCCAAAAGCTTTCGCCACATCACCGGGAGTTACACAACCACCGTCGCTGATGATTTGTCCGCCCAAACCGTGCGCTGCATCGGCACATTCTATAATCGCCGAAAGTTGCGGATACCCAACACCGGTTTTTACCCGCGTTGTACAAACCGAACCTGGTCCAATTCCAACCTTAATAATATCGGCACCCGCCAATAAAAGTTCTTCCACCATTTCGCCGGTAACAACGTTGCCTGCAATAATTACTTTTTCGGGAAATTGCTCACGTGCACCTTGTACAAAATTTACAAAATGCTCAGAGTATCCGTTGGCCACATCGATGCAAATAAATTTCAAATGCGGATTATGGTTGAGAATTGCCGCAACTTTCTCAGAATCGTTTGGTCCGGTTCCGGTACTTACGGCAATATGATTCTCGATTCCTTTGGGCGCTGATTTTAAAAAAGTATTCCACTCATCGACTGTATAATGTTTATGAATGGCCGTAAACAATTTATTATCGGCCAAAGCCAAAGCCATTTCGAAAGTGCCGACCGTATCCATGTTTGCGGCCATAATTGGCACGCCTGACCAGGAAAGTGTACTGTGCAAAAATTTAAAATTTCGTTCCAAACTTACCAGCGAACGACTTTTTAAAGTCGAGCGTTTGGGCCGAAACATTACATCCTTAAAACCAAGTTTTATATCGTATTCTATTCTCATTTTTTATATGCATTTTGTTCGGTACAAATTTATAATCATTTACGAGTACGCATGCCAAGGAGCAATTTTTTTAACACAGTTTAATGTAAATTCTTATCAAGAAAGAATCGGCTGTTTCCGATATTCAGATTGAAAAAAAAGGGTGTTCATAAAAAATATTCGACTTGCATAATATGAAACACATTGTATATTTAAATGTTTTTTAAGCAAATTTGAAACGGTAAATACACGAAAACGTCAAATGACAAAAGCAGTAGTAATTCTATTCTCCATTCTGATTCTATTCGGATTCAAGTCGTGCACTACTTCCGATAAAGAATTAAAAAACAACGGATTAATCACTTATTATTCAGATAAGAATGTAAAATTCGATTTATTTATGATGCATGACGACGGCAGCGAACAACAAGAAATTACCGACGATTCGTACAAAAACGAAAACGGAATTTGGTCGCCCAACGGACAATACATGGTTTTTTGCTCTGAACGAAACGGAACAAGAGAAATTTATCTGACCGACGCTTACGGAAACAACCTCAAAAAATTAACCAATAATACCCTCGACGAATTTCATCTTCGCTGGTCGCCCGATAGTAAACAAGTGGTTTTTGCAGCTGAAAAAAACGATAGTATCGATATTTATATCCTGAATCTGATGGATGAAAAAATTACCAACATCACCAAATCCACTCAGAATGAACATTTTCCAAGCTGGTCGCCCGATGGAAATTCCATTTTATTTAGTAAGTGGAAAAACGAAAGTTGGAAAATTTACCGGATGGATATTGATGGGGAAAATCAGAAAAAAGTGACGGATTACTACGGAGCAAACTGGGAAATGCAAGCCGAATTTTCGCCCGACGGACATTCAATTGTTTACGTAATTCATGAACCTGAAAATAACATGCGGAATATTTTTTTGATGGATGAACTGGGTAAAAATCCAGTCCAATTAACCAATTCCGATTATTGGGACGAAAATCCGTTTTGGTCGCCCGACGGAAAAAATATCGTTTTCCAAAGCAACAGAACCGGCAATTTTCAGATTTTTAAAATGAACGCCGACGGAAAAAAACAAACCTGTTTATCGAATAACCGAAATAACGATTATAGTCCGTCCTGGACCTGGATTGAAGATTAATAACGAGAATTCTAAAAGTTGACTATCTCCGTGTCAGAGCCAAGGAGTATTACACCAACTCTATTTCGGACAAAAAGCCGAAAATCGAATTTTCATTATTTCACCCCACTATCCCGAACTCAGGATATCTCTCCGTCAGCTGACGGGAGATTATATGGCACTCCAAGGCAAAGCCCTCGAGGAATTCTTTTGATTATAAGGCCAACAAATGCAAATAATAGATTTTTCAGATCATTTAGATCTAATTTTTCAGAAATAAATAGGTGTTACTTGATAATGATTTTTTTTGTTTCAAAACTTCTTCTACTCTCCGATTCAAAACGTATCAAATAAATTCCGTTGTTCAACGCGTTTGTCGAATTCCAGTGTTCTCTTTTTAATTCACTTCTAATAATTTTCTTTCCGGTTATGTCGAAAAGTTCAAATCGAAAAGGCTCATTCGAACTGCTTGTACAAACAAAATAATCGTTTGCCGGATTTGGGAACAAGGAAAATTCGCGTTGTTTTTTCTGTGCGATAAATGGGCTGCTTGTTGTAATTTTTGTATTCCCTAAAATCGGAAACTCAATATTTGTAGGGTATCGATCGGAAAAGGCAATTTTATGAATGACAGTTCTGGCCTGCAATTCCGTTCCTTCAAACGTAAAAGTTTGTCCGTCGTTTGGTTTTCGCCGATGAAATTCGTTGGTGTTCACCGGGAGGTTTGCATTCACCTGATAACGCGGATAATTACTGCTGCTGATTAACACTTTTATTTTATGATTTCTTCCAAAAGTATAGGCGATCGGAAGCATTTTAAATTGATATTCATAAATTTTATTGATCCTGATGTTTTCGAAGGGTGTTTCAACATCGTCGATTCCGGCAACCAGCTTTTTGGCGTAGTCTTTAGCACGTGCATTTATAGCACCTTCAACCACAAAATATTCTTTCCCGTTGGGGTAAACATCGAGTACACGAACAAAAAAATCGGTGTCAGTTAGTTTGACGGTCGAATCTTCGGGCGAACAACTTGCAAAAAGCGTTGCTACCGGAATTCCAACAACCGAAACAGAATCTTCAATCCAATCACTTTCAAACTGAATCACACCTTCCCGATTCATCGTTTGTGAAATATAGGCAGGATTTGCCAGGTTCTTTTGTCCATGACTTTTTCCACTTCCATCCGGATTATTGACCAGCATATTATTTCCGCCAACTGTTTCAACCGGATTATTTGGATCGCTTAAATACGAGCGATTGCCTTCGTCTGTTTCCGGTTGATTTTGATCGATTTTACCGTTGGAATGCAAATACATTTTTGTAGGTAAAATATCGGTATAAAACGGAAAAGAATCTTTTGCCATCCAATAATTTCCAAGGTTTTGGTTTTCGCTGACACCGTCGTTGATCGGCCCCGGAACGTATAATCTTACATTTGGTATATTTTTGAAATCGATAATTTCATCTAATTTCAAAGGTTCATCGGTGGATAAAATGGATTCATTGAGTTTTGGAACTTCGAGTGTGTAAGAAGTTTTAATAAAACCCAATTTTAGCTCCATTTTTATTCCCGACAAACCCGAGTGCCCCGCCATATAATTGATAAAATCGGCGACAGAAAAATAACAATCGGCCGCTGGAATGCGAACCGATAAACCCCCATTTACCTTTTGCCAGTTTTTATTTTCGGGAATTAATATTTTCGGTTCTCCAATTTGCCTGGTACCACCATAATTTAAATTACTCCTGAACCACTGTAAAATATCAGAATTTAAAATTTTATCCATAGCCAGCTCGCCCCGGTTGTTGATCACCTTATCGGTTTGAACAATAAAATCGTTCACATTTTCTTTATACGTTAGATCTCCGGTTGTTCTTTTTCCAACCGTTAAATGCGCCCAGGGTCCGATCACCAGTTTTTGCATCGATTTATTTCCACCTTCAGAACTCAGGTTTTGCATCAAATAATTGTAAGTATCAATCTGTCCGTTCACATAAATATCCCACCATCCCGACAAATGGTAAATTGGCAATTCCATGTTTTGATACCTGCTGAATTTTCCGTTTTTATCACCTTCTCCAGCTTCATTCACACTTGCAATCGACGCATCCATATCGTATCGGATCATTGAATTCGGGAAATATGCAGGAACACTTCCATTTTCTGAATAACTCGTCAAATAATCAATTCCCGTTTTTGTAACTTCGCCAGTGGTGGTCATTCCAAAATCGGCCGGAGAATGAATGGTATTTAACAAGGAATAATCCTGATCGATTAAGCTTTCGTCTACAGATTTCATTTGTCCGGTAATCCAACCTTCAACAAGCGCCTGCCGAAATACTCCGTTATGAAAACCAGTTGAATGATAATTCTCGTTGGTACCAACAATTGGAAACAAACATTTTAAACCATTTTCGTTGGGCTCGATTTTATGCGCCGCAGCGGCTTGATATTGCGAATTCGCCAACGCCGAATACCCCACCATTCCAACAGATCCGTTACTAACCAAAAATGTATCTTGCTGATATATCCGGAATAGACTGTCGTTCAGAAAACGAATGCTGTTGTAACCATCTTCGTGTCGGTTTCCATTCATCGGATCAGCAAAATCGGTAATATCATGTATGTGTTTCAGATTCGGATGATATGGATTTTTATTCCATGAATCGCTGTACATCGGAAAATAAACACCTTCCGAATTACTTCTCCCACGTGAGTTTTGCAAAACATAAACATAACCCATCAACGTAAAAATTGATTCTTCAATTTCTGTTTCCCGGTCTTTATTGTAGGGTGTTCTTGCAAAAATAACAGGCAGCTGATATGGTTTTTTATTTACTTCTCCATTTATCGAATCGTACACAATGTATTGCACGCCCCGCGGTATCACTTCTAAAGAAACCGAACCAAATCCCGGAATTTCTACATCAACCACCATCGAATCCCGTGTTACAGGTAAAAATACATTGGTCATTAATTTTGTTCCATCCGGCATAATAAACGGAACTTCCACGATGGTTGTCAATTCAGACATATCATCTATTTTTCCGTTCAATTCCTGTCCAACACTACGAAATGCAGCGAACAGCAAAATCAAAAGCGTGAAAATTATGATTTGAAATTTCATTCCAGAAGTTCTAATTTATTTCGATTTCAATATACAATACTTTTATCCGAACATAAAGTAATGGCACTGTTATTTAAATTATAGTGAATTAAACAATTATAAATCGTTTCGGTTGAACAATTTTACTTTTTGTGGTTTTAAGCAATAGGAAACACAAATTTTAACGACATGAAAATTCTAATTATTGGTGGCAACGGAACCTTGGGAAAAAAAGTAACAGAACACCTGAAAATAAAACACGAAGTGATTGTAGCAAGCAGAAACAGTGGCGATTTTAAAGTCGATATTACCGACATTAATTCAATAAAATCGCTTTTTGAACAATGCGGAAAACTGGATGCAATTGTTTCTACTGCCGGTGCCGCAAAATGGGCAGCCTTCGATGAAATGACCGAAGATGATTTTTACATCGGGATTAAAAGCAAACTGATGGGACAGGTAAATCTGGTTCGAATTGGCAAAGACTATTTAAATAAGGGAGGTTCGATTACACTTACTACCGGAATTTTAGCCGACGATCCGGTGGAAAAAACGACCAATGCAGCCATGGTAAACAATGCAATTCATGGTTTTGTAAAAGCTGTTTCGCTCGAAATAAAAAACGACATTCGGATTAACGCCGTTTCGCCGGGTTTGGTGGAGGATTCAAAAGAAAAATTTGGCGATTATTTTCCCGGTCACATTCCTGTATCGATGGATAAAATGGTTAGTGGCTATGTAAAAAGCGTGGAAGGAAAAGTTCGCGGCGAAGTGATTCGAATTTATGCTTAAATTCAAAAAATATGATTTGAAAAAACAATGTTCTTCAACAATTTGAAATTGCGTTAAGCAAACAATTGCTATCTTCCAAAAGAAAAACCAAGTGTTAACATTTTATGGAAGAAGCACCCGAAAAAACAAAACCTTTTATTATTGCACACCGCGGCGAATCGTTCGATGCACCTGAAAATACTTTAGCTTCCATTAATCTGGCCTGGCAGCGCGATGCTGCTGCCGTTGAAATCGACATACAACTTTCGGCCGATCTAAAAATCGTTGTTTTTCATGACTTAAATACCAAACGAATTGGCAAGCGAAATAAAAAAATAAAAAGACAAACGCTGGCTGAACTTCGCGAGCTCGATGCAGGAAAACACAAAGGAGAAAAATGGATCGGTGAAAAAATTCCAACACTCACCGAAGTTTTAGCAACGGTTCCTCCAACGAGAAAAATAATCATCGAAATTAAATGTTCGGCTGAAATTATTCCTTTTCTAAAAAACTATATCGAAAAATCGGGATTAAAAAAAGAACAAATCGAAATCATTTGTTTTAATCTTTCTACCATTGCCGCAGCAAAAAAAGCTTTGCCACAGTTCAAAGCCTTGTGGTTGCTCGACCTCGATTACATCTGGACAAACCGATTGTTTCGACCAAATATCAAACGTATTATTTCAAACGCAAAAAAGTACCGCCTCGATGGAATCAACGTTTGGGCGGGAAAACAACTCACTCCCAAATTTGCGGGCCAGATTAAAGCCGCCAATTTGCTTTTATATTGTTGGACGGTTAATGATCCGATTCAAGCCAAAAAGCTTTTTACGATAGGTGTAGATGCAGTTACAACCGATAAACAACTTTTTATTAAATCGGAATTATCGAAGGAGTAAAACAAAAAAAGTTACTTTTAAATCTTAAAATCAACAACTAATTTTTTTGCAATTTCTATGGCAAAGGTAATTATCGGAATTCATGGACTTGGCAATAAACCGCCAAAAGAGATCCTCGAGAAATGGTGGAGATCAGCCATCGACGAAGGCTTTAAAAAATCAGGAAAAACCATTGCCCCCTTTAAATTCGACATGGTTTACTGGGCCGATTTAATGTACGAAAAACCCAAAGATCCAGCCATTATCGACAAAGATGATCCTTTCTTTTTAAAAGAGAAATATACACCCGGCCCCGAAAATTTTGTTCATGAAGAGCATCCAAAACGAAAAAGAATTCTTGATTTTATCTCCAACCAGCTCGATTCGTTATTTCTGAATGAGGATTATTCGCTGAATTACACCACAATAACCGATAAAATTTTACAGCATTATTTCAAAGATCTCGACATTTATTACAACGAAAAATGCGACGATAAAAACCAGACTGATTGCGAAATAAAAAAGATCATCAGAAAAAGAACGGTTGATCTGATCAGCAAATATTCAAAAGACGAAATATTGGTAATTGGCCATTCAATGGGCTCAATTATTGCCTACGATGTATTATCGTTTTCGATTCAGAACATACCAATCGACACATTTATTACCATGGGTTCGCCACTTGGAATTCCCATCGTTAAAAGCAAAATAGCCGCCGAACGCGAATTTAATCATCTCGACAAAACACGTTTAACAACTCCGGCTATGGTGGTTCGGAATTGGTACAACTTTTCCGACATCGAAGACAAAGTAGCCATCGATTATCAACTTGCCGACGATTTTTCGGCCAACCAAAATCAGATAAAACCAATTGATTTTGAAGTAACCAACGATTACATGTTTGATGGAGAACGTAATCCGCACAAATCGTTCGGGTACTTGCGCACCCCGGAATTTATTCAAAAACTCGATGAATTTTTAGTGTATCGGAAACCAACACTTTGGCGAAATATCAAGAAAAACCTTAAAAATATATTTAAAAAATAGGTTCTGCGTACAAATCGTAATCTTCCGAACCGGTAATTTTTACGTTTACAAATTCGCCTTTTTTTAATTCATTTTCTGAAGTAATCAACACTTCTCCGTCAACTTCCGGAGAGTCGAATTCGGTACGTCCGATGTAAAATTCGCCCTCTTTTTTATCGATGATTACTTTGAAAGTCTCACCTATTTTTTGCTGATTTAAATCGGCAGAAATTTGTTGCTGAATTTCCATCACATCATTTGCACGTTCCTGCTTTTCAACTTCCGACAAAAGATCTTTAAAATTATCGCCGGCGTACGTTCCTTCTTCCAACGAATAGGGAAAGACACCCAAACGTTCAAATTTTGTATCCTGAATAAATTGTTTTAATTCCTCTACATCGGCCTCCGTTTCGCCCGGAAAACCAACCAACATGGTTGTTCGTAAAACAACCCCCGGAACTTCTTTTTTAATCTTTGCTATTAAAGCCTCCGTTTCTTCGCGGGTTACATGTCGTAACATATTTTTCAACACCGGATTGGCAATGTGTTGTAATGGCATATCGAGGTATTTACACACCTTCGGATTTTCGCGCATTACGGGTAAAATATCCATCGGAAATTTGGTTGGATATAAATAATGCAGGCGAATCCATTCAATTCCATCCACTTCCGAAATTTTGTTGACCAACTCGGCCAATTGCGTTTTACCGTAAATATCGATTCCGTAATAGGATAAATCCTGAGCAATGATCAGCAATTCCTTTACCCCTTTTTGGGCCAGATAACGTGCTTCTTTCACCAAACTTTCGATGGTTCTCGATTTGTGTCTCCCGGTCATTTTTGGGATGGCACAAAACGAACACGAACGGTTGCAACCTTCCGAAATTTTTAGATAGGCAAAATGCGAAGGAGTGGTAATTTTACGTTCATAAATGTATTCGGGTTGATAGGTGACTTTTAACTCGTCGACCATGGCTTTCATATCGAACTTCCCGAAATATTTATCGACTTCAGGAATTTCAGTTTCCAAATCTTTCTGATAACGTTCGGAGAGACAGCCCATTACAAATAACTTGTCGATTTTGCCTTGTTTTTTGGCGGCCGCATAATCCAGAATCATATCGATTGATTCCTGCTTGGCATCGTGAATAAAACCACAGGTATTTACAAAAACCGCATCAAAATCTGTTTCATTTGAATCGTGAACAACTTCAAATTTTCCTTTTTCCAACTGATTGAGTAAAACCTCAGAATCTACCAGGTTTTTCGAACAACCCATGGTTACCACATTAACACGCTTCTTTGCCATTT
>JBNKOT010000399.1:0-12071 GCA_050294855.1 Draconibacterium sp.
GTAATGTTCATACAAGTATTGAATTATAATTTTATAAATTTACACTAAAATTAAAGGTATAAAAGTGTTTTTGCACAGTTTTTGAGCAGATCGACTTATATTGCCCAAATAAAAATAAATATGCCAACAGTTAAAAAATTAACATTTGTTGTATTGCTGATTGCAGGATTATCTTTTACTGCTTTTAGCCAAAAAAAGCAAATTCCACAAGAAATAATTGTGAGTTTGGGAAATGGCGATTCAAAAGTACTTTCCAATTATTTTAACCAGAATGTTGAACTCGTGGTTTTGGAGAACGACAATGTTTACAGCAAGTCGCAGGCGCAACAGATTGTAAATAATTTCTTTACAAATTTCAGACCGGTGGCAGAAAATGCTTTTACGATTATCCACGACGGAGGAAAAGAAGGAGCTAAATATGTAATTGGCAATTTGAAAACAAACAATGGAAATTTTAGAGTCTATTTTTTGCTTAAACAAAATGCCGGTAAAGATTACATTCATCAACTTCGAATCGAAAAAAAATAACTCCAAATGGAGGGAGCAAAAAACACTTTAATTGCAATTAAGAAACTTATAGAGCGAATTGCAGCAAAGGCAGAGAAGATTTCGTTGCCATTTTTTGATGGCGTTCCTTTGTACGATGTCGCACTCTTTTTTTGGCGAAGTATTGTCGATGGGTCGATAACCACGCGTGCATCGGCCATTGCATTTTCGTTTTTTATTGCCTTTTTCCCAGCCATCATTTTTCTGTTTACACTTATCCCTTACATCCCAATCGAGAACTTTCAAACAGAGCTTTTACAACTGATACAGGAAATAGTACCCGAGAGTACTTACCAAACAATTAACGACACACTGGAAGACATAATCACACAACCAAGAAGTGGTTTATTGTCGTTTGGTTTTTTTCTGGCGCTGATTTTTGCCACCAACGGCCTGGCATCGATGATGAGTGCTTTTGATGCAACCATCCATAGTATTTATCGAAGAACATGGCTTAGTCAGCGACTGGCAGCCACCATTTTATTGTTTATTCTTTTAATTCTATTAACGGTTGCCATTGCACTATTGACCGGCGGACAACAATTTATCGATTCACTGAATTCCAAAGGAATTTTGCAGGATAAATTTACGGTTTATCTTGTTATCGCAGGGAAATGGATTATTACGGTTACACTGTTTTTCTTTGCGTATTCGTTTTTATATTACATGGCTCCTGCCAAAAAAACGAAATGGCGGTTTATTTCTGCCGGAGGAACAGTTGCAACTGTTTTAAGTATTATTACTTTGTCAGGTTTTGCTTATTACATCAACAACTTCAGTCAATATAACAAACTTTACGGATCGATAGGGACACTTCTGATTATACTGTTTTTGATGTATATTATGTCGCTGATTCTTTTGATTGGGTTTGAATTAAATGCCAGCATTTACCAGGCACATGTTCAGGATGACGATTAACTCAACTTCTCTCCAAACTGACGCGCTACTGTTCTCTGAAAACTGCGACTAAAACTACTTTTTCCCTTGTTTAAAAAGCAATTCCTTTTCTTGTTTTGTAAGACTGTCGTAACCCGATTTGGCTATTTTATCCAGAATTCGGTTAATCTCTGTTTGCTGCGCATTTTTTTGTCGGTTGTATTCGTAATCGTCGCGCGGAGGTTGTTTATGTGTTACCGTTAAATGGCTTTTACGTTTAAATATTTTTGCCAAATTCTCTAAAAACTTCACGATTCCAGCTCCCATATCCTTTCCCTTTCTTAACTGAAAAATATAAAACCAGCCCCAAACTGCACCTCCCAAATGCGCAATATTTCCACCTGCATTTGTCGACGAAATTTGTATCACCGACAGTAATACATAAAAGGCAGCAATGTATTTCAATTTGTAGGTTCCAACCAGAGGTAACATAATTTCGCGATCGGGATCGTAAAAAGCAATGGCAACCAAAATTGCAAAAATTGAGCCCGACGCTCCTACTAAAACACTTCCTCTGTTTTCGAAAACCGGAAGAACATTATAAGCGAACATGTACAAAGCAGCACCTGCCAAACCGCCCAATAAATAAACACTTAGCAGTTTATCGCCTTCTAAATGATAAGTAAACAATTTTCCGAACCAATATAAACCCAGAATATTGAACAACAAGTGTAAAAAACCGGCATGCATAAACATGTACGTAACCGGGGTCCAGGGCCGCGAAGCCAGAGCATTGATATCTGAAGGAATGGCCAGCCAATTCATCAATAAATACGGCTGACCTGCCAAATAAAAAAATACACCCAGAATTTTCACAAAAAGGAAAACTCCGATGTTGATATAAATTAAACGGGTTAATACCGATCCTTCTTTAAATGTACGTTTTATGTCTCCAACAATATCCATGTTTTTCTAATTCCCAAAGTCAAAAAATAAACTTCAATAATATACTTGAATAAATTATTTTCTATACTCACTCCTCAAAATCTCAATTCTGTATTAATAAAATTTCTTCGAGTTTTTATTCCAGTACTTGATTAAAATAAAACCAAACAACATTCCTCCGAGGTGTGCAAAATGTGCAATACTTCCTCCCGAATTGGTAAAGCCAAGGTACAATTCAATAGCGCCGTAACCCATTACAAAATATTTTGCTTTAATCGGAATTGGAGGGAATAACAACATCAATTGAGTATTCGGGAACAACATCCCAAATGCCAGTAACACACCAAACACAGCTCCTGAAGCACCAACTGTTGGAACATCCATTTTTAATTCCAGAATCCGTTGCATCAAATTCGATCCCTCTGCGGCATAAGTTGTATTTGTTGGATCATCGTACCAAGTATTTATAAAATCTCTTACACCTACCGATGACTGTGGTAAGTACTTATTTACAAAATGATCAAGAATATCAGGTGATGGAGTATTATTAAAGGCTTCAATGGTCTTTTGTATGGCACTAAACTCAAGATAATTCACAAATATTTGTAAAACAATTGCACCAATGCCGGTTACCAAATAATACATCAGAAACCGTTTTGGTCCCCAAACACTTTCGAGTACCCGCCCAAACATATATAAGGCAAACATATTAAAAAGTATGTGAGTAAAACCACCGTGCATAAACATGTAGGTGAAAATCTGGTACAGTCTGAATTTTTCGGATCCAGGGTAATGCATACCAAATAAATCAACTAAATCAATTCCCATTCCTTGCATCACCCAGGTTGCAAGCATAAAAAGTACATTAATAAGAATGAGGTTTTTTACAACCGGCGGTATATTAGCTAACTGTGGTCGGTAATTCATAAAATTATTCTTTAAAGTATTGGTCTTACAATTGCCAGACCATTTTCATTTTTGATCAAATTAACGACAATCTGTCATTTTGAAAAACTTTTTTCAATGTCTTCTGTCGGAAAAATGGTTAACACTTTTTTTCCGTCGGGTGTAAAATTTGGTGTCGAACAGGCAAAAAGATTATCGATTAAATGATCAATTTCCTCTTGTTTTAAATTGGTGCCGTAATCCATTGAAGACGCTTTTGCCAGCGAAATGGCAATTTGTTCTTTTGCTTTTGTACGTGCGTCAACCGGCGAATTTTTAAATTCCTCGAGTAATTTCTCAACAATTAATTCGGGCGACGAAACATCCAGAACTCCGGGCGTTCCGTTAATAATAAATGTATCTTTTCCAAACTCACGAATATCGAAACCCAGCGACATCAGATCGTCTAAAATATTTTTCAGCAAAACTGAATCGGCCGGATTTAATTCGATAGTTTGCGGAAATAGTTGCTGCTGACTCGCCACTGTTTCCGATTTCAGCACTTCCATAAATTGTTCGTACAAAATCCGCTCGTGTGCGCGTTTTTGGTCGATTACCATTAACCCCGATTTTACCGGAGTTAAAATGTATTTCTGTTTGAGCTGAAGAATTTTTTTCCCTGAAAATGGCTCCGAAGTTTCCGAATAAATATCGTCGGCGCTTGTAAAATTATTTCTGATTTCGGGCTCCGATTTTAACTTTAATTGTGTGCCTTCGTACAAATCTTCCCAATGCTCCAGATTCTTTTTTTCTGAAAAAGTAGCTTTCAACGGGCTGTAACTTCCCGATGGAGTTTGTCTTTCGGTGTTAAAAGGATTGTAATCCGGATTAATTTGAATGTCGGGAAATACAACACGATCGCCCTGTTTATGCGGAATAGGAATATCGATATTTCCACTTTGGTCAAAATCAATCGACGGAACGACATTGTGTTTTCCCAACGATTCGCGAACCGCAGCATGAATAATTTGCCAGATCGCACGATCGTTTTCAAACTTAATTTCGGTTTTTGTTGGATGAACGTTGATGTCGATATCTGCCGGATCGGTTTCTAAAAAAAGAAAATACGACGGAAAAGTATCGGGCGAAAGCAATTGTTCAAAAGCTTTCATCACCGCTTTATGAAAATACGGATGCCGCATGTAACGCCCATTCACAAAAAAGAACTGCTCTCCCATTGTTTTTCTGGCAAACTTTGGCTGCCCCACAAAACCATTAATTTTTAAAATACTTGTGTCTTCGGAAACGGTCACCAGACTCTGGTTCAACGATTTTCCAAAAACATCAACAATTCGTTTCCTGTGATTTGATTTTGGTAAATCGTAAACCGGCGAATTATTATGAAAAAGTGCGAGTTTTATTTCCTGGTTGGGAAGCGCAATCCGCTGGATTTCCCAAATAATATGTTTTAATTCGGTGGTGTTCGCTTTTAAAAATTTACGCCGCGCAGGCACATTATAAAACAAATTTTTAATGCTGAAATTGGTGCCGTTGTTACATCCAACCGGTTCTTGTGCTTTTACTTCGGAGCCAATAATATGAATAAAAGTACCTACTTCGTCGTCCATTCTTTTTGTGCGCAATTCAACATCGGCAATGGCAGCAATCGAGGCCAGTGCTTCGCCCCTAAACCCCATAGTTCGAATACAAAACAAATCGTTTGCAGAACTTATTTTTGAAGTGGCGTGCCGCTCAAACGACATACGCGCATCGGTTGGCGACATTCCGCAACCGTTATCGCTGATCTGAACCAGCGTTTTTCCGGCATCTTTAATATGTATTGTAATTTCGGTGGCACCCGCGTCTAAAGCATTTTCGACCAATTCTTTAACAACGGAAGCTGGTCGTTGAATAACCTCGCCAGCCGCTATTTGATTGGCCACCGAATCGGGTAATAGCTGTATTATATCACTCACTTAAAAAGACGATTTTATGATGTTTATCGTGGTGCGAGAAACAAATTTAATAGAAGAAAAATAAATAAAACACCAAAGCCAGAATAACAACCAACCAAACCAATCTTTTGTTTTGTGCTCTTCGAGCATCTCCCGATGACCTGGCATTCCAACCATCGGGATTTCTAAATTGACCTTTTATCATCGAGCGGAATGGCTTTCCATCATCCACTCTTTCCTCCACTACTCCCATCTCCTCTTTAATTTTCCGTACCCGATCGTCAAGCTCCTCTTTTTCGGGATTGTAAAAACGCGGTTTAAAATTAAACTGCTTTGTTCCCGGTGTATGAAAAAATTTCCCTATCATAATTTTACATTGAATTCTGTTTGCAAAGATAACCTTTATTCATCAAATTTTATTCCAGAGTAAAAAGGTTTAACCATTTTTAGAATCTGAAATTCAAATATTTTGAAAAAAAAGACAAGAATTCCAACCTTTTCAAAAAAGATGCGTCTTACAAACAAACGAACAAAATTTTGAAGATAGCTGACGGCCACAACGAATCTAAATTGGTGAAGCTTTGCAAAAAAAAAGATGCAAAAGCACAATACAAATTGTACAAACTTTATTCGAAAGCCATGTACAATGTTGCCATAAGAATGACCAACGACCGGGGATTGGCTGAAGATGTAATTCAGGATGCATTTATCAAGGCTTTTTCCGAAATCGACAAATTACAAAACGAAAACGCTTTTGGCGGCTGGTTAAAAAGAATTGTTACCAACCGATGCATCGATGAGATGCGAAAAAGAAAAATCGTTTTTACCAACCTCGATCTGATTTCGGAAAAACATTTGGAAACTGAAGTTGAAATCGATGATTGGATTGATCCGGAGTTGGTGCATCAAAGCATTAAAAAACTTCCTAATGGTGCCCGGGAAGTATTAGTAATGTTTGCATTAGAAGGCTACAAACACGCAGAGATTGCAGAAAAATTAGGGATTTCGGAATCGACGACAAAAACACAATATTATCGGGCAAAACTGCTTTTAGGAAAAATGATCAAAAAATTGAATCATGAAACAAGAACTGGAAAAATATTTGAAAACGAATCGCTTGAGGCTCGACTCTGATCAACCCGATGAAGAATCGGTTTGGGAAGGAATAAAAAGCGGATTGAATAAAAAACAACATGTATTACCGACTTGGTTTTGGAAAGTTGCCGCCATCTTTATTTTTATTGTTTCTGCCACTTATTTTGTTGTAAACGAAACAAAAGATAATACGGTGGTTGCAATTACGCTCGCCGATATTTCTGACGATTTAGGAAATCAGGAAGCTGAATTACAACATTTGGTGAACCTTAAATGGGAAGAAGTAAAACCATTGCTTCCGAAAGAAAAAACCGAAATCGATTTTTTATTGAATGAAATAAACGAATTGGATAAAGTCTACAAATCGTATCAAAACGATCTGTCCATTTCGGACGCCAACGAAGAAAATATTGTTGCACTACTCGATTATTATCAAAAAAAGATGAAAATATTAAACCGGATTTTACACGAAATCGAAAAACAAAAGAACCATGAAAAAACAATTCATTTATAAACCATTTTGGCTGACAATACTTTTAGTATTTGTTGCAGCCTTTGCATTTTCGCAAAATTACGAAACCTCAAAATCGCTGAATAAATCGGTACTTGTATCTGCAAATGCCAAGATAATTTTGTCGAATTATTCCGACGCGCTGAAAATTACCACATCAAACGATAATATTGTAAAAATGGTAACCAGCATCGAAATTAGTGGTAAAGAAAAAACGGATGTTGACCAGGTTATCGCTGCCATCGATAATTTTGAATTTACAAATTCAGGTAACACGGTAACCATCAATACACGTTTTTACAAAAACATGCAATCGATCAATAATCGTCGGACGATTACCTTGCGAAACGGGAACAAAGTCAGGATCAAGGAATTTACGATCAATCACGAACTTCAAATCCCAAAAACAGCAAAGCTTAAATTGGATAATAAATATAGTGATATTGAAATTGACAGCCCACTTCGAGAGGCCAATCTGAAATTGTACAGCAGTAAAATAAGCACCGCAAATTTTTCGGATAAGCTTACAATCGAAGCCAAATATTCAAAAATCTATTTAAAGGAAATTGGTGGGAATCTGGATTTAGACATTTACGACAGCGATGTTGAATTTACATCAGCCAACGAAGTTTCGATAAAAAGTAAATACTCAAAAATCAATGCAAAAAAAGTTGCAGGACTAATGCTGGATTCGTACGACGACAAATTTTTTATCGACGAAATAAGCAATTTAAAATTTGCAGCCAAGTATTCGGATTTGGTTTCGAAAGCCATTATAACAAATCTCACACTCGATTTATACGACAGTAATCTTGAAATAAAATCGGCAAAAACAGGAACTTTTACCGGAAAATATTCCGATTTAAAACTTGGAGATGTAAAAGAAATGAAAATTACCGGTTCGCACGACAATAACATCGATTTTGGAAAAACCATGGACATTGAAATCGCAGAAAGCAAATACAGCGAATACAAATTTGCAGAAATAGCAAGATTGAAAATGGATGGTTACGATGATAATATACTTATCTCGGGATTAAACAGCGAATTTTCGGGAATTGCGATGAGTGGGAAATATGGGAAACTTGAAGTTTTAACCAGAAACATTCCATATCAGCTCCATTTTAAAATGATGTATGGAAAAATCGATATCCCCCAATCGGTAACCACAATTAAACACATCGAAAAAAATGGAGAACTCGAACTCGTTGCCAACAACAGTGGTGGATTAATTGCCGTCGATGGTTACGACATGAAAGTAGTGATTAAATAACCAGCATTTATAAAAATATACCCCGACTGTTTACTCAAATCAGTCGGGGTATATTTTACTGTTATTATTTTTTCTCAGGTCAAACAAATCTTTCCGCCGGTCTTTTAAATTCCTGACACTTCCAAACTGATTTAATTCGCGCAAGAGATCGATATCGACATCGGCAATTAAAATCATTTCTGTATTTGGCGTTGCTTCGGCTTTTATTCCGCTTGCAGGAAAAGAAAAGTCGCACGGTGTAAACACCATCGATTGCGCATACTGAATGTCCATGTTATGTACTTTGGGTAAGTTCCCAACGCTGCCTGCAATGGCCACATAACATTCGTTTTCGATGGCGCGTGCCTGCGAACAATTTCGCACCCTCGAATAACCATTTTGCGTGTCGGTTAAAAATGGCACAAACAAAATATCCATTCCTTCGTCGGCGAGCAGCCGGCTTAATTCCGGAAATTCCGAATCGTAACAAATCAGCACACCAATTTTTCCACAATCGGTGTCGAAGGCTTTTAACTGACGCCCCCCTTGCATTCCCCAAACTTTGGTTTCGTCTGGTGTAACATGCAATTTTTCGTAGCGCTCAGTGGTTCCGTCTCTCCGACATAAATAGCCGGCATTGTACAGCTGATCATCCAATACTTCCGGCATACTTCCGGTTATAATGTTAATGTTGTACGAAATGGCCAGTTCCGAAAATTTAGCGACAATATGCTCGGTGTGTTTGGCCAGTTCGCGAATGGCTTCCGGTTCTGATAAATGATTGTTCTCGGCCATTAACGGAGCATTAAAAAACTCCGGGAACAGCGCAAAATCGCAACGATAACCAGAAACGGCGTCAACAAAAAATTCAACCTGATGCATTAATTCATCAAAGTTTTTATACGAACGCATTTGCCACTGTACCAAACCAATCCGAACAATTTTTTTAATGGTTACCGGCTTTTTTCTTGGTTTCTCGTAATAGATATTATCCCATTCGAGCAAAACCGCATATTCTTTCGATTCTTTGTCGTCTTCTAAATACCCGGTAATTATTTTCGCCGGATGAAAATCGTTCGAAATCTGAAAGTTCAACACCGGATCATGAATTTCCTTTTTACGAACTTTCTGAATGTACTCTTTGGGTGTTAATTCGTTTTGATATTTATGGTAATTTGGGATTCTTCCACCAAACGCAATTCCTTTGAGGTTTAAACGTTCGCAAAGTTCTTTTCGGTAATCGTAAAGACGACGTCCAAGACGTAATCCGCGGAAGTCGGGTTTGATAAATACATCAATTCCGTACAACATATCTCCTTCCGAGGTATGTGTGTCGAATGTATAATTACCCGTAATTTCTTTGTAGGTATGATTATCTTCAAATTTATCGTAGTCCACAACAATCGAAAGTGCACAACCTGCAATCTGCCCATTCACTTTTAAAACCACCTGACCTTCGGGAAAACGATCGATTAAAGATTTTATATGATGCTCCTTCCAATAAGCATTAGGCATATTTGTGTATGCCTCTATCATCGCCTGTTTCAGCTCCTGATAATCATCGAAACTTAAATACTTAAGCTCGATATTTTCTATTTCCGGCATTTTTTATTTGAATATAACCATTTTGGGGATATTGCCCCAACTATTCAAAATTTTCGTTGTCTGCAAGGTATTCCACATCGGCATGTCGTTCTTCGTAGATTTCTTTTACCGAATCTTTTAAATTGTGGTCATCGTCGTAATCCGAGTCGTCTTCCATTAACTGAAATGCAAGCTGAGTTGACATTCTCAGCATGTAAATTTTTTCATCCGTTTCAAACCTCAAAGCACTAACTTCCTGCCCCTTTGCATTGGTAAAATAAGTTAGGTACTCACTAAACCCTTCCGGATAAACAAGTTTTACTTGCTCTTGCAGATCTTTACTTAGTTTGTTGTAATCCTGAATTACTCTTAATTTGTTTTTGTCCATTTCGTCCAATTTTTTCAAAGAACATTTCGGTTTCTATTGTTCTTTGTCATTTTACTTTTAGTTGTTAAAATTTCAATTGATTGTGGTGAAGGGATGCTCGTTAGCACCCCTTTTTTTCAGTCTAAATGATAAGCTCTTCTCCTTAGAGAGACGATCTTTTTACCAAATTGATTGTAGACTAAATTATTTTATTCGTTAAATAAAACTTCTGATTCGACTGCTATTTTTTACAAGTAGCTGCTTTTCCTCTGAAAAAAAAGATTATCAAAAAAGCCTTCTCTCCTTTGAATTACTCATTAATAAAAGTTGAATTGAATTTCAAACATTCAGTTTCCTGAGTAATAAAAAATTCCTTTATCTTCATTTTTCAACAGAATTAAAAGCAAAACAGAACTGTACAATTATTCCTTTTTTATGTGCAATTCCACACATCAATTATCCGATAATTAGAACAAGCAAAACATGACATTTGTCATGTTTTTGATCGTGTTGCTTGATCATCGTACACTCTGGCAATCGAAAAATCCGAAAACGATTATCGGTCGAACTCATTCCATCGAACTTTTTGATGTGAAATTCGCCAGGTAAATTCCAAATCTCAACCAGACAAATTTCAAATAATTTTCAAATGCCAAATCTTATTTGTTTTAGTTGGAGGTTTTCTAAAGTAGTTTTTGCTTTTTGCCTATTGGATTTTCAACCATGTTCACACAAAAATAAATATCTGAAATAAAATTCGAGGTTTTTAAACATTAAGCTGAAAATAAAAAGATTCCACCTGTACTTTTAAATCATACAAATGGAATCTTCGAATTATAAAATGATATTCCAAACTATTTCTGCCTGAAATAGACCTGAATCGGAACACCCGTAAAATCAAAATTATCGCGAATCTGATTTTCGATGTATCGCCGGTAAGGTTCTTTTATGTACTGAGGCAAATTGGCAAACAATGCAAATGCAGGCGTTTGCGATGGCAGCTGAGTTACATATTTTATTTTTATCATTTTTCCCTTCACCGATGGAGGTCCGTATCTTTCAACCGCCTCTAAAAGGACTTCATTCAATTCAGAAGTTTTTATTCGGCGTTTGCGACAGTCGTTCACTTTAATTGCAGTTTCCAGCGCTTTGTGTACGCGCTGTTTTGTAAGTGCCGAAATAAATAAAATCGGAACATCGTTAAACGGTGCTAGTTTCTCTTTAATGTCTTCGGTAAACTTTTTGGTTGAATGGGTGTCTTTGTCGATCAAATCCCATTTATTTACTAAAATCACCACACCTTTTTTATTTCGGATAATCAAATTAAAAATCGTCACATCCTGTGCTTCAACACCACGCTCGGCATCGATTAAAAGCAAACAAACATCCGAATTTTCGATGGTACGCACCGAACGTAATACCGAATAAAACTCAAGGTCTTCGTGTACTTTTGCTTTTTTGCGTAAACCTGCCGTGTCAACGATCATAAAATCGTGACCAAATTTGTTGTATCGGGTATGAATCGAGTCGCGGGTTGTTCCTGCAACATTGGTAACAATGTTTCTTTCGACACCGATTAAGGCATTAATAAACGACGATTTTCCAACATTCGGGCGGCCAACTACCGACAAATGCGGAAGTACAGCTTCTTCTTCGTTTTCTTCCAACGATGGAAAACAAGTAACCAATTTGTCGAGCATTTCTCCTGTTCCACTTCCGGTCATCGACGAAATACAAAAAATCTCACCTAACCCAAGTCCGTAAAATTCCTGGGCATCCACAATTCTCGCATTATTGTCGACCTTATTTACAGCAACAACTACATTTTTATTGCTTTTTCGTAATATCCCTGCAATGGCATCGTCAAGGTCTGTGGTTCCCGATTCAACATCAACAACAAAAAGAATTACATCGGCTTCATCGATGGCCAAATGCACTTGTTTGTTGATTTCCGATTCAAAAATATCTTCAGAATTTACTACATAACCACCGGTATCGATTACCGAAAAATCAACACCATTCCAGGCTCCCTTTCCATAATTCCTGTCGCGGGTA
>JBNKOT010000400.1:0-18826 GCA_050294855.1 Draconibacterium sp.
CATTCTCCAAAACGTCCAATTCTTCAGTATTCAAAATCGAAACAGCATTTGACTTTATTTTACAATTTCTACATGTCTCTCTGTTATTCTCCACAAATCTATTCTTTAAACGGTTATTACAAACATCACAATTTTACGTAAGAAATGTCACACAGTTACTACAATAAATATCACGATCAAATGAGAGATATGTCACACTCTCTTGTGAACTTATGTCCAATATAAGAAGTATTTTTATACTAACAATATTATTAAATACTAAGAATCTTATCATGAAAAAAGTATTTGTTTTAATCTGCTACAACTTAGGACTTTGGGGTATATTAGGTTTTTTTGCAACTCTTATATTAGGATTTCTGGCCTGTTGTGCCAATTTATCTGAAAATGTTTTTTACGGGCTTTTAATTGGCTTTGCAGTAATCGGAATTTCGGCATCGTTAGTATGCGTTTCGAGAGGATGCAAAAAAATACTGGACAACCAATAAATCAAACAACATTTTCTGAATAATCATTTTTCCTTGTAAGTTACAAAAAAACCGCTTTTGCGAGGCGGTTTTTTAATATACTCTTGTTTATCCTTAACACCCTCCCACTTCCTTTTCTGGTCCGTGAGATTCCAGCTCAAGGTTTTTTTCCTGCAAATCAGGATAGCTCAACTCCCATTTTTTCCAGCCACCATCGATTATTACTAAATTTTTGTACCCTAACTTTTTTAAGGCTTCGGCAGCCAAAACACTCCGACTCCCTTTTTTACAGTACAAAACAAATAATTCTGTTTTCTCGGGAAAATAAAAACCTGTGCTTTCCCAGAAATCTTTGTTTCCAATATTAAATTCCAACACGCCTCTCGGAATATTTACCGATCCCGGAATAAAACCGTGGTTGTGTTCCGAGGGTTCGCGAACATCGATGAGGTTAAACATCTCGAAACTATCAATCTTTGCTTTTAATTCTTCAACCTGAATGGTTTTGAGATTTTTAGCGGCAAGGTTAACCATTTCGTCAACCGAGGTAAAAGATTCTGTTTTATTACATCCGATTAAAAATCCCAACAGTACTGCGACAAAAATTATCTTTTTCATTGCTTCTTATTTTTTTGATTTAATTTTTCTTCAACCCTGATTTTCTTTTTAAGTAATTCTTTCTCTGCCAGCCTTTTATCGGTAGTGTCGATGATAAAGCCCTCGAATGCAACAACTTCGCCACTGCTTACCACCGGTGCAATTGTTAAGGTATGATAACCAAAAGTTCCGTCTTTGCAGATACGTTTTACTTCGCCATGATTTACGGTCTCTCCGTTTAAAACCCGGGCAACCGTTTTTTCAAGCTCTTCAAAATCTTCTTCGGTACGACTCAATCGGTAATGTTTCCCGATAACTTCCTCTTCTTTTTTGTATCGATACAGTTTTAACCACGATTTATTTACCTCCTCGAAAAGCCCTTCTTTTGAAATACAAAAATACCCCACGCCGCTGGTAGCCAGTGCATCGCGGAATTTATTGTCTTTCCCCGTTATGATTGCACCTACATTTTGTTGCGCCTCCGAAAGTGCTTTATCCAGAATTTCGCTTTTCCCTTCGGTTGTTTTTAATTGGGTTTTTGTTTTTAGGAGTGCAATTTCGATGTCGTTTACCATACGTTCATGAATAGTTTCGTCATCCATTTCCTCCCAACCTGTAAGCATTGCTTTAATCGACGAAAGTGGTTTATGCCCGGTAGTTGTTAGATAAATGTGTGCGATGATGAACGAAAACAATAAAAAGGCACCAAATGTGTGAAACACGGCAACGGCCTGTAAACTCTCCAGTTCGAATCCTTTTACCGGATAATTAAAATAGAGGTACAAAAAACCCGAAATTACCTGAACCGGAATCACAAGAATTTTCAGTCCCAGGTAAATAATACGTTGCAAGGGATTAAATTTATTGTAAATCAGTTTTTTTGTAGGATGCGGTGCTCCCTTAAAAATACCGGTTACATAGTATTCGGCCTGGGCAAGCATAAATTTTGTTGTTGGAATGTACTGCCGCCATTCGCCGGTCGAAAAATGCCAGAAAATAGCAAAACCAATCAACACTAAGAAGGCCCACGCAGTGTAATTGTGAAGTTTAACCACAGCCTCGAAACCAATTAAATTATAGGTGCTGTGAATTTCGAAACCTGTTACAATTAAAATAAAGATAAACAGCGCTTGCGCCCAATGCCAGAACCTTTCAAATATTTTGTAGACATAAACTTTTTTCATTTTAGAAAGCTTTAATTCTTATTAATTTTTTACGAAAAACATATTCGATTTGAGTTGATTTATTCTTTGATTTTCTGGTTTGTAAGCATTCGAAGTGCACCGTGCATTAGCACAAACAAGAGGATAAAACCAAGCATCAAAAATCCGCTGATATCGAGGTATTCATTATTGTCTCTTCCGGGCAAATAAAAGTCATTTAATTTGGCCAGTCTTCCGTTATTCCGGGTATGGCAATCTTTACAACTTAAAGATTGTTCTTTGGGCGCAACCATGTGATTTAAAGGCCAGTACATCTCGGTTTCAATAAAATCGTATTTCCCCGAGTAGGGTAAACCCAAATATTTCATCCCCGCAATTGATGCTTTATCCCAGTCGAAATCAGTCCAATAAGCACTGTCTCCGGCATTTGGCGACCAAAGTTTTGGTTGAATCAAAGTCATGTTTTCCGGATCGTAAATTTGTTTTCCGCGATGCACTTTTACCGGCCATATTTTTGATGGCTCCGAACTTTTTTGTCGTTTCCCTTTGTCTTTATAAGAACCATCGAGCGAATTCATCTGAACCGGAATTGTATCTATTTTATCGCTTATCAGCTGATGGTTTGCAATTCCGTTAAACCAAAAATAATCGGGAATTACATGATCGTCGTATACAAAAGTCCCTTTAATCGAGAGGTAATTATGGTTGCCATCGGCATCACTTTCGTGTTTTGGATTTCCTTTATCATCTAAAATCCCCGCAGTCGACCAATCCCAATACATTTTTGTTCCATTCGCTTTTGCATATTTTGGAATATGGCAAGTTTGACAGGCAATCCGGACGTTATGCTCGTTTAACATTTTGTCTTTATGCGGTGTGTTGGTGTGGCACTGCACACAAGTTGCCCGGTTTTTATTTTCGGATGAAAGAGCATAAAGTTTTCCCGCCATTTGATGGTTTTCGGTAACATGGCAGGCGATACAACTCATATCTTCTCCTTCAACAGCCATGTGTACATCGAGTTCTTTCGAACCCTCGAGTAACGCGATTTCAAGGTCGCCGTGTTTTACATTGTTTCCACCTCCACCCCAAAAATGGCAAACACCACAGTTCTCGCGGGTTGGTTTGCCCACACTTTGTGCCACATACGATAAATTTACCGATGGATCGGGATATCCGGCCATTCCTTTTCCTTTTTGATAAGTGCCCGAATTATCGTGGCAAACCAGGCAGTCGATGTTTTCTGATGCATTAAAATCGAAGCTTTTATCTTTCCATCCGTAGCCAATGTGGCAACGTGTGCAAGTTGCTTCACTTCCCGAAATTCCAATACAAAAGTTGTTCAGAATATTTTTCTTCCCCACCGGAACTTCCCCTTTTTTTTCGAGCATTTCGGTGCGTTCCCAGTTCCAGTGGCTCGTGGCCATTATTTCCTCATCGCGATTGGTATGACAGGAAATACAGGCGTTGGTAACCTGGTGTGCATTTTCGAAATCGGTTTTTAATATTTCGAATTTGTGATGATCAGAACCGGCCGTATTTTTTATTTCCGATTTCCATTTATAATTTATCACATTTATTTTCGCTTTTTCGGCTTCAAGCTCGTCCGGTTCTTGTGCCATTGCAGACCAAAAAGAAAAGAAAATAAGCAGTGTTGTAAGTAGTTTTATCATGATATTAATATTGAATAAATTTCTACTACAAAAATATTCTATATGAACATTTGTTTACTATATTTACTCGGTGGATAGATTTTAAAAAGAACTGATATACATCAATAAAATGTTGGTGCTGATCAGGTTTAAAAATGACCTAACGCATGGTATTTTAGAAATAAACCAACTATTTTTACCGCAAATGATGAATATTTACGCCAATAGCTGCGCTGTTTATAATAACAAGGAATGTTGTTTCGACGTATTAACACCGAAGCAGAAAAAGTTATATGAAAAAAGCAAAATAACGCTCAATTACAAAAAGGGAGAAACCATTTGCAAACAAGGTTCGTTTGCATCTCATATTATTTTCCTAAAAAAAGGGCTGTCTAAAATCTATCTGGAAGGAAAATCGAAAAACCTGATTTTAAAAATTGCACCTCCCGGAAATTTAATTGGTCTTCCGTGCATTTATGATGGTAACAATCTTTTTCTTTATTCTGCAACAACCTATATCGATTCCGAAGTCGAACTAATCGATATCGAAATGTTTAAACAATTTATCCTCACTAATTCCAAATTTGCGTTCAGAGTAATCAATGTATTAAACGAAAATACGGTACAAACTTACGGCCGATTTCATTGTTTTACCAACAAACAAATGCACGGTCGAATGGCCGATATTTTGCTTTGTCTGGCACAGCGTATTTTTAAAGAAAATGCGTTTATTCTTCCACTTACCCGTGGCGATTTGGCCGAATTAACCGGCATGTCGACAGAAAGCGTCATCCGTGTAATGAAAGATTTTAAAGACGACGGTTTGATTGCCACCGAAGGAAAAGATATTGAACTGCTCAACATCGAAATGCTGATTAAAATTAGTGAATTAGGATAAAGTTGCTTTTCCTTATTTCAGTTTTCGAATTCTGACTTCTGTGTTTTTTTGATTCTTCATTAACTCCAGCAATTCATCGGTATTGGTGTCTCCAAAATGATAAGGATATAAAACTTTTGGATTGAACATTTTTGCAGCATCGGCAACCATTTCGGGTGTCATGGTATAGGGCAGGTTCATCGGAAGAAATGCAATATCAATGTTTTTCAAACTTGCCATTTCCGGAATATTTTCGGTGTCGCCTGCCACGTATACTTTTTTGTCGCCAAACTGAATGACAAAACCGTCGCCCTCTCCTTTTGGATGAAACGGATTTCCATCGCCATACATGTGTTTTATATTAAACGCCGGAACTGCATCAATTTTTAATCCTGCAAAAGTTCCCGATTCGCCATTTTTTAAAATTGCTGTTCCTTCGTATTGATTTTCGCAAACTGGAGCCATCACAATTTCTGTATTTTCTTTTTTCAGTAAATCAATGGTTTTTGCATCTAAATGATCGCCGTGAGCATGAGTCACCAATATCAGATCGGCTTTTGGCAAAGTGCTGTAATCGGCAAAACTGGCCACCGGATCGATGTGAATTACTTTTCCGTCGAATTCCATCATTAAAGTTCCGTGCCCGACAAAAGTGATGCTTAAATCTCCTTTCGAAGTTTTAAATGTATCTTTTTCGAAACCGGAAGAATAAATGGAAAATACCATAAACAGTACGCAGATTTTTGTGATCAAAAAATATTTCATCGTTGGTTCATTTTAAATTTCAATAAAGTTATAAAATCGTTTCGATTTGAAAACAGAGAAAAAGTCTATTTTTCTACTCAATAGCGAATAGATAGTATATTTACTTGAAAATAACGATTGTGAAACGAACAATACCGGCACAAAAAGGTTGTGGATCCCGGGAGTGTAATTTTGGCTTTGTCAGCCGACGATCATGGAATCTGGAATGCCGGAGACACACGTGCTTTGTACTATTTTATCCGATGGAAAACCGATAAACAACCAAACCTGAAACAAGCCAAATCGAGTGGCGGATCGAGATTTTACGACTGCAACGAGATCGAATTTCAGACCACAACAAAAGGCGGAAAAAGACAAATTAAGCATCGTCTCACTTCTTTGTTAAAAGATCTCGAAATGCATGTTACCACGTTAAATGAAGGAATTACAAGCCACGAAGAACATCTGCATAAACGAAGAAATTATTCTTGTGATGATGGGAGAAGTGGAAGAAACGGTGGATGGAACACCGCACAGAATAGGACCCGGTTCGCTAACTTTTCTTGCCTTCCAAAATTCAGATTAAAAAGTCGTTGAAAAGAATGCATCTGTTAAATCACCATTTTATTTCAACGACAATATTACTGTTAAGAAAATTTCTTCATAACTTTCGGAATTAAACTTTAAACCAGACAAAATGAAAAAATATGCCATCCTTTTTTTGCTCGTCACACTTATTTTAAATGTTAATGCAAAAGATTATTCACTTGAATCGCCTTCCGGAAAAATTCTGGTAAAAGTTTCGGTGGCCGAAAAAATCAGCTACTCCGTTTTATTAAACGGAAAAGAAATTATTGCGCCGTCTGATATTTCGATGACCATTAACAACGGAACCATCTGGGGCGAAAACGCCAAAGTTAAAAAGGCAAAAACCACTTCGGTTTCTGAAGAAATTATTCCGGTAGTACAACGTAAATACGCCAAAATAGATAACAGTTACAACTTATTAACCCTGACTTTTAAAGACTTTGCGCTACAATTCAGAGCTTACGACGAAGGTGCTGCTTACCGTTGGATTTCGGGAAAAGCGGGTGAATACAAAGTTAAAACCGAGCTGGCAACTTTTAATTTTCCGGCCGATCATAACATTTGGTTTCCCGAAGAAGAAAGTATATTTACGCACCAGGAACGCGAATACCTCCGCGATAATCTTTCGAATATTACTGCCGATCGTTTTGGATCTACCGGTATGTTAATTGATTGTGGAAACGGAGTAAAAACCTACATTTCCGAATCGGATTTAATGGATTATGCGGGCATGTTTTTAAAAGGTTCGAACGACAATCCTTTTGCTTTGATTGGAAAATTCCCCGGAGTTGTTTTGGAAGAAAAACAATTGACCGACCGCGACGTAAAACCAACAAAATATGCCGATTATATTGCCGAATGTAATGGCCCCCGAAACTTTCCATGGCGTGTGCTGCTAATTACGGAAAAAGACGAAGATTTGGTTCAGTCCGAATTGATCTACAAACTCGGGCCCGAGAAAAAATTAGAAAATACAGCATGGATTAAACCCGGGAAAGTTGCCTGGGACTGGTGGAATGCCAACAACATTTTTGGTGTTGATTTTGAGTCGGGAGTTAACAATACAACCTACAAATACTACATCGATTTTGCATCGAAATATGGTCTGGAATACATTATTCTTGACGAAGGCTGGTACACACTCGACAACATTATGGTGCAGGAAAAAAACATCGACGTGCAGGAATTGGTGAACTACGGCAAAACAAAAAATGTGGATGTAATTCTTTGGGTGGTTTGGAAAGCACTCGACGACCATCTGACCGAGGCTCTCGACCAGTTTGAAAAATGGGGTGCAAAAGGAATCAAAATCGATTTTATGCAACGCGACGATCAGTGGATGGTAAATTTCTGCGAAAAGATTGCCGTGGAATGTGCAAAACGAAAATTGTTGGTTGATTTCCACGGTGCTTACAAACCTTCGGGATTAAATCGCGCGTATCCAAACGTAATTTCTTACGAAGGAGTTAAAGGTCTGGAAAATGCAAAATGGTCGACACTTCCCAATCCGGAACACAATGTAACTTTACCTTTTATACGGATGGTTGCCGGTGCAATGGACTTCACGCCCGGCGCGATGATCAATAAAACAAAATCAAATTTCAATCCTGTTTTTACAGAACCAATGAGTTCCGGAACCCGATGTCACCAACTGGGAATGTACGTGGTATTTGAAAGTCCGCTGCAAATGCTGGCCGACAATCCATCGAATTATTACCGCGAACCCGAGTGTATGGAATTTTTGTCCTCCGTTCCTTCGGTTTGGGACGATACAAAAGTACTCGACGCAAAAGTAAGCGATTACATTGCCATTGCCCGTCGATCCGCCGAAACATGGTATGTTGGCGCAATGACCGATTGGGATGCACGTACTTTAGAACTTAATCTTGACTTTTTAGGTGAAGGCAATTACAAAATGAAAATCTGGAAAGACGGAATAAATGCAGGCAAACACGCGGCTGATTTCGCTCAGGAAGAAATTGAAGTTTCCAATCAATCGAAAGTAAAAGTAAAAATGGCGCCCGGTGGTGGCTGGGTGGCAATTTTGGAGAAAAAGTAATTTGTGGTAAGTAGCTAGTAATTAGCATTGAGACACGAAAAAAGACAAAAAATATCTCGTTACCAATTTACTAGCTACTCAGTACTCCTTCATCGATCCATCCAATTTTTAAACTCCGAAACTTTATCGCGGCTGACAATGATGTCGCCAGAAGTTTGGGTTTTTAGTTTCAGTTTTAGGCGGCTGGTGGAATAACTGACAATCTCGCCGATACTATCAATGTTAACCAGGAAGTTTCGGTTGATTCGGAAAAACTGGTTCGGATCGACCATTTTCTGAAGTTGTTCGAGCGAAGAATCAAGATCGTAGGTTTTTCCCGGCGAAGTTTTTAAAAAAGTATTCCGCTCTTCCACAAAAAAACAACAGATTTCGTTGACCTGAATCGATTGAAAACGAGTGCCCACTTTAATAAAAAATCGCTTTTTATATTGTTTCGAAATTTGCTGAAAAACCTGGGAAACCCGGTCCTCGAAACTTTTCTTTTCGGTATAAATATTTTTAAACTTTTGCAACGAAATTTCGAGTGCGTTTTGTTCGATCGGTTTTAACAAATAATCGACACTATTTACTTTAAATGCCCGAATGGCATACTCATCAAAAGCCGTGGTAAAAATAATCGGAGCCTCAACTTTTACAGCATCAAATATTTCGAACGAAATTCCATCGTCGAGCTGAATGTCCATAAAAATCAGGTCGGGAGAAGCATGCTGTTCAAACCAGTTGATCGCATCTTCAACCGATTCCAGAATTTGAATCACCTCAATTTCAGGATCTGCCAGCTGCAACAATCGTTGTAGTTTTTCGGCAGCCAAACTTTCGTCTTCTACAATTACTACTTTCATTTTCAACTTGTTTTAACCGGAATTTTTACGACAAATTCATCGTGCGATTCAAAGATTTCAATTTCACGATTTAAAATCAAACGACTTCGTTCGTTCAGGTTTTTTAATCCAATTCCCGACGAACTGTTCAATTGCATTTTTGCTTGTAGATTATTTCGAACAACCAGTTTGTCGATTCCTTCTTTATGAATGGTAATTTCGAGCGGCTGATTGCGGGTTGCCGAATTGTGCTTTAATGCATTTTCGACCAAAAGTTGCAGCGAAACCGGAAGTACATTCAAATGATCGGCTTCGTTAATTTTTACTTTCAATTTTATTTTTTCGCCGTCGCGAATTTTCTGAAGTGCAAAATAATTCTGTACAAATTCTAATTCGGTAGAAAGCGGAATCGTTTCCTTTTCCTGATTTTCGAGAATGTATCGATAAACCGACGACAATTTCAAAATAAATTCTTCCGATAAATCAGGATCTGTTTTCACCAGTGCAGATAAGGAATTCAAACTGTTGAAAAGAAAATGTGGATTGACCTGACTTTTTAATGTTTCATACTGAAAGATCAGTTTTTCTTCCTTTAATTTCTGAAAACGTTGTAAAGATTCGGCCCACTGATTGTAAAAAAAGAAGATCGCACCAAAAGCAAAACCAACCAATGTGGCAATAAAAAAGGTTTTTAGTTCATATTCAAGATTGATCAGACTCGAAAAATAAAGCGAAAAATCGACCCCGCTTCTGATAAAATGATAGGTAAAAATTCCAACAAACATTAAAAATGCAATGCCCAAAACCGACAAATAGAAAAGCAGTAAACGCAGCACCATTTTTTGTGTATAATTGGGGTCTTCCACTTTTATTGATTGAAAAAACCAGGTGCCGAGTAAAATAAAGATTTCAAGTTGTATAAAGGTCATAATCAGCAATCCTGGAAACTGCGCACTTATCAGCTTTTGTTGAAGCACCAGGCCAAACACCAATGAAATAAAAACTGCACCTGCAACTATTTTTAGGTGCCATTTTATTTTTTCATAAAAGCTCAAGTTATTTGTTGGATGAATCATTTGGTTTTTATTGCGTTTGAATTTACAAAAATTTGCCCGATTGGCGAACAAGAAAAAAGTTGCAGCTCAGGATTAAGCTGCAACTCAAATCAACCGGCTATCAAATCTCACGTACAAAACTTATTTCACGTACGGCATTCATAATTTGTTTTTGTGTTTGTCCCGGCAAAAGCATTTCCATTACCACATCTTCATACAAAACAGCATGTTCAATTTGTTTGTCTTCGAGGCTCACCCAAATGGTTCCCCAATAGTGGCTGCGGCCTTTCATGTCCATGTTATCGTAATCTACTTCAAGCGGATTATTAAACGTTCGGTATTCGATAACAGCACAGGTTTCGCCGTTACGTTGCGAGATACCGGTCCAGGTAATTTGTACGTCTTTATTCTCGAAAGATCCTTGTCCGGCCAGGTCGAGTTTACCGTTAAAATTCGTATCCGAGTACGGTTCGTTCAACTTTAGCTTATCAAAAGCATGCCAGGCAAAACCTTCGATGGCCATCATGTCCCACACCAGATTTTTCGCAAAAGGACTGTTTTCGCCAAAACTGCTGAATGCATCGACTCTTAACATGTCGTCCGAAAGATTGTAGGTAAAATTTTCCATGTAGTCAACCGGAACTCCGGCCGGAAACTTAGCATCGCGCTGCATCGCCATTGCAATGGAAACGTTGTTCCACTTTACATTTCCGTTTCCAAGTCCGCGGGTGTATTCCCCTTTTACACGCATTTTGTTGAAAAAATGACCAAAAATATCGCTGTTAAAATGGTCGGTTGTTACTGTAAATTTTTGAATCTCATCGTTTAATTCAAGGTTTTTGGGGAGCGCTTCTAAAACTTTGAAATCGATCTTTTTTTGTGCACTTGCTACAGTTGATATTAAACCGGCGAGCAATAGAATAATAATTGTTTTCATGACTTTAAGTTTTTAATAAATTACTGATTCAAAATTCGTACTTCTTCAAAAGAGATAAAAAAAAAGAATGCTGAATCGGAGAATTTTAACCACGAATGGTAAAATATTCCTACAGATGAAAAACAAGCGTAAAATTCCACTCCATATTCGGTCTTTGCATCCAAAAACATATATTCTGATTTACAACTGCAGAATATTATTTTCGTGCGCCTTCAACCAAACGGTGGAATTTAAAATTGAACTGAACAATCTTAAAGTGGGCTATCTCCGTGGCAGAGCCAAAGAGTATTACGCCAACTTTATTTCAGACAAAAAACCGTTCCCTGATTCAACAGACAACGGTTTTAACACTTTCGTTTAACTGAAATTCTAATTCCAGATTTTGCGATCGACCATCCAGTTTTCCATCAACAAATCTTCTTCTTTCTCCTGTAAAGTATCGGAAACACTATATCCAAAATAGTTTTCGTTACACATCCAATCTTCCAGTTCAAGCGGATTTTCGTTATCGACAGCAAAATTTTTGACTTTAAAAATTTCATCATCAAACATCCAGCTTTCCTGTCTTAAATTTTCTTCGGATTCGGTTTCAAGCGAAGCTAAATCAGTATTTAACTCATGCAATTTAATACTCGGCACTGGAATGGGTTTCGGTTGAGTTTCGTTCACCATTGCCAATGCGATGGGTTGTATAAAACTGTTTTCGAAAACAGTTTCCCAAAAACTCTGCGCATTTACGGTAATACTTAATAAAATCAGGCTGATTAAAATCGCGATTGAATTTGCGATCGTTTTCTGAACATTATCTTTTGCTTTCATGACGTTGAATTTTATTTGTTTGTTGATTCAAAATTCCAACAATCTGAAATAAGATAAAAAAAAGAGTTGCCGAATCGTAGAAAAGCCATTACGAATCGTAAAAAGACGCGTACTAAAAAACCATAAAAGCCTGGCTTCACACATTGATGTTAAACTTTCTGGAGCTGTTAATGGCGATATTTCGCATCCGGAAGAAAAAATAAATCGCTCGTTTTTATGTTTTTGAACCAAGGTTTTACAGGCAGCAAAAACTTCACGTTTTGTTTGATATAATAAAATCGCATTTTTATTCGTTTCTAATTTTAAATCAAACGGATTGAAACAATTTCAGAAATGAAGAATATAATCTACCTTTCGATTCACGAAGCCCGAGAAATGAAGACTATTTATCGTTCTACCAGAAAAATTACTTCTGAAACTTTAATAAGCTTGCTTCGAACAAAATAAATTATCCCGTGATTGTTAATATTAACTCAAAAATTACAGCATTATGGCTTTTAACGAATACCTTGCCGATCGCGTTCGCAGCGCCTTAAGAGAAAACAGATCGGGTTTCGAAGAGAAAAAAATGTTTGGCGGAATGGCTTTTATGGTCGACAACAAAATGTGTATCGGAATAATGAAAAACGATTTGATGGTGCGCATCGATCCAGATAAACAAAATGAATATCTCAACGACAAAGGATGCCGAATTATGGATTTTACCAATCGCCCAATGAAAGGTTATTTGTATGTTGCTCCGGAGGGTGTCGATATGGATGAAGATCTTGATAAATGGGTAAAACGCTGTCTTAAATTCAATCCAAAAGCAAAAGCCAGCAAGAAGGAAAAAAGATAAACACCTCTTTTATAGACCGATAGTTAAGAAGCTAAAACTTTTATCAATTTTACTTCACGAAACAAGTATTTTGATAAACAGAACCAAAAAGTTATTGACATAAATCAACAAACGAATTAATGTATGTCTAAGAAGCCAAATAATGTTATTTATCTGTTATTTTGGAGTGCTTTCTTCTTATAAAATTTTTATCTTTGCCATCCAATTGTTAATAAAAAATTAAACAGAATGTTCACATTCGGCATATTTACCACCCACTTCCCCTATGTTGTGTTTGTGGTTTTCTATGCCTATTTTTTAATTTTTGGAGTTAACAAAGCTGCTGCAGGCGAACTTCAGCTGAGCGACAGCAATATCAAAACAGAATTGCAGGCAAGCAAGTCGTTTGCCGATTTGCACGACGATGCTAATTTCCATTACCAGACCGACTTTGACTTTTATTTACAGGCTTATTTTGAGGAAAGTATATTTAAAAGGAAAATAAAATATCAAAGCACTTTTTATGTTGAAATCCTTCAAATAGGTTTTAACACAATTCATTTTAGCCGACCTCCTCCTTCTATTATTTAAATTGATTAGATTTTTTGAAGTCCAAATTACGTAATCTGATTCGCAGGTTTAGCGTGTTGTATTTCAAAATTTAAACACCCTACTACTTTACACTTTTTTTTAACCGAAATAATCGATTTATGATTGGCTTAATAGGTATTAGCTATAAAACCTCTGCACTTGAAATCAGAGAGAAATTTTCGTTACCACAAGAAGAAATTATTCCATTTTCTGAACTCTTGCAGAAAGAAACCGGAATTTCAGATATTGTTGTATTATCGACATGCAATCGCACCGAAATTTATTTTTCGCAAAACAAGTACAATTTTCACCTGGCTGCAAAATTGATTTATAAAACGTTAAAACAATTTAAAGGAGTTGAAGAGAAACTCTGGCACACCTTTTACAGCCACTCCAACAACGACGCAGTAAAACATTTATTTGAAGTGGCCTGTGGTATTCATTCCATGATTATTGGTGAAGATCAAATCATTGGACAAATAAAAGAAGCCTACGTTTTTTGTACCGAAGAGGCGCTGACGGATGCCATTTTAATGCGACTTTTTCAAAAATCATTCGAAGCCAGCAAGCGAGTGCGCACCGAAACCGAAATCAAAATGGGTTCGACTTCGGTGAGTAACGCTGCTGTTCAGCTTAGTTCTAGTCTTTTCGAAAACATCGCCGAAAAAACAGTTTTACTGATTGGTGCAGGAGAAACCGGAGGTTTGGTTTTACAGCATCTCTCGAAAAAAGGTGTTCATAAGATTTATGTAACCAACCGAACGCAGGAAAAGGCCGAAATATTGGCACAAAAATACCATGCCATTCCATTTCCTTACGAACAAATGAAATCGCATCTCTGTATCTTCGATATCGTAATTGTTGCCACAGGATCGAAAGTTCCGCTCATTACAAAACAAGATGTGCTGGAATCCATCGAAAAAAGAAAACAAAAAGATCAGATTTATATCGACATTTCTGTTCCTCGGAATATCGAAGAAAAAGTTGAAGAGCTCGACACCATTCAATTATTCACCATCGACGATTTACAGGCCGTGGTAAATACCAATATGGATAAAAGAAAAGAAAGCATTGGTAAAGCCGATATTATCATCCAGGAAATGTTGAATGAATTTAATGAGTGGCTGGCTAGTCGTTCGTTGCGCCCTGCAATTCAGGCCATTACATATAATATTTCAAAAATCAGAAAAGAAGAACTTTCGAGTTACAACAAAGTCAATTCGGAAGAAATGCAATTGGCGATCAAAGAATTTTCGAAACACCTCTCCCAAAAGTATACCCGGTTGTTTATTAAAAATCTCAAAGAAATGACCGACAATGGTAAAAACACAGAATCGTTGGAAACCATTAACGAACTTTTTAGCATTGCTGAAGAGTAAACAGAGAAGCAGATTACAGATGAAGGACATAATAAAAATTGGTACCCGCGGAAGCCGGCTTGCGCTCTACCAGGCAGAACTTACAAAAAAGCTGCTATCGGAACAATTCCCCGAAACAGTAGTTGAAATCGTAATTATCAAAACAAAAGGCGATAAAATTCTCGATGTTGCACTTTCAAAAATTGGCGACAAGGGATTATTTACCAAAGAACTGGAAATTGCCTTAATCGAAAACGATGTTGACATTGCAGTTCACAGTTTAAAAGATCTTCCAACAAATTTGCCCGAAGGTTTAAAACTCGGAGCCGTTCTGAAACGCGGAGAATACCGCGATGCACTGGTGAGCAAAGACGGACGTAAACTCAGTGAATTAACTTCGGAAGATACAATTGCCACTTCGAGCCTGCGCCGACAGGCCGGGTTATTGCGACTAAACAAAGATTTCAAAATTGTTGATATCCGTGGAAATGTGGAAACCCGCCTTCGTAAAATGGAAGAGGGTTATTGCGATGCCATGATTATGGCCGCAGCCGGATTACAACGGTTGGAACTCGATAAATACATCACCGAAATTATAGAACCCGAGGTAATTATTCCGGCAACAAGCCAGGGAACTATTGCCATCGAATCGAGAATCGAAGATCCGAGAATCGATGCTTATTTAAGTAAAATCAACCACCGCGACACACAAACCGCGATTGAAGCAGAACGCGGATTTCTTCGGAATGTGGAAGGCGGTTGTCAGGTACCGGTTGGGAGTTTTACCAAAGTTGACAACGACAAAATCACCATTACCGGTTTTGTTGCTTCGGTCGATGGAGCTGAATATTTACAGGATTCTGAAACCGGTCTGGCAAAAGATGCCGAAGCAGTGGGTGTAAAACTAGCACAGAATTTAATTGGAAAAGGGGCTAAAACAATCCTTGAAGCAATCAGAAAATAGGATTTATGGAAGGGCTGTTAAAGGATAAAGTTTTTATTTCGACAAGACCGGCAAACGATTCGGATGAATTAACCCAACTTTTTGCAAATGTAGGAGCCACACTTTTGCAAATGCCGTTAATCGAAATTTTGCCCAAACCTTTATCCAAAGAAGAATCAGCTGTAATTTCTCATTTAGAAAATTTTCAATGGCTCATTTTTACCAGTGTAAATGGCGTAAAATATTTCTTCGAAAATTTAGCTGTCGAACTTCCATTCTCTGTTCAGATTGCGGTAATTGGAAATAAAACTGAGAAAAATTTAAATGATTTGGGTTATTCGGCATCCTTTAAAAATCCCGGATCTACCGGAGAAGAATTTGCTGAAGCTTTTGCTGAAAAAATCAGAAACAACGGTAAATCCAAAATCCTTTTAGCGCTTGGCAACCTAGCACGCAAGGTTATTCAGGATAAACTGGCTGATTACGCCACTTGTACCAGAATCGACGTGTACGAAACAAAAGAAGCTGAATCGGTCGAAAAGAAAACAATCGAAAAAATAGAAAACAACGATTATGAAATGCTTATTTTTACAAGTCCTTCAGGAATTCAGCGATTTGTAAAACTGGTAAACAAAAACCTGCTTCCAAAAATTCGCATTGCCTGCATTGGCGAAACAACAGCAAAAGCCGCTATCGAAAATAACATAGAACCTAAAGTAGTTGCAACAACAAGCAGCGCTTCGGGTTTATTCGAATCGATAATAAACTTTTATAAAAAATAACCACAAAAAAATACGAGATAAAACGAGCATCTAAATATTTTTCAAAAACGAGAACTATAATATGCGAGTTACATCGAGTACAATTAAAAACATAAAAAACTATAACGAGATGAAATTTCCAGAAACAAGACTACGCCGACTTCGCAGCAATGCTGCAATAAGAAACATGGTTCGCGAAACAACATTAACGCGCAACGATTTAATTATGCCTTTATTTGTTTGTCCAGGGCAGGGAGTTGATAATCCGATTTCTTCGATGCCCGGAAACTCGCAGCTTTCAGTCGACAAAATTGTTGAAAAAGGAAAAGAATTGTTTGGAAAAGGAGTTCAGTCGGTTCTACTATTTGGAATTCCGGAAAGCAAAGACGAGCACGGTTTGGTAGCCTGCACACACAACGGAATTGTACAAAAAGCAGTTCGTGCATTAAAAAAGGAAATTCCTGAATTGTATTTAATTGCTGACATTTGCAACTGCGAATACACCACTCACGGACATTGCGGTACTATTGTAGACGGAGATGTTCACAACGATTTGACTTTGGTAACACTGGCAAAACAATCGGTTTCGCTGGCAGAATCGGGAGTCGATATGGTCGCACCCAGCGATATGATGGACGGACGGGTTGGTGCCATTCGTAAAGCACTCGATGAAAAAGATTTTTATAATCTGCCGATTATGGCGTATTCCGCAAAATATTCTTCGGCATTTTATGGACCTTTTCGCGAAGCCGCTGAAAGTGCTCCGCAATTTGGCGACCGAAAAACGTACCAAATGGATCCTGCAAACAGCGACGAAGCGCTTCGCGAAGTTGCGCTCGATATTCAGGAAGGTGCCGATATTGTAATGGTTAAACCTGCTTTAAACTACATGGACATTATTCACCGTGTAAAAAATAATTTTAATATGCCAGTGGCAGCCTATAATGTGAGCGGCGAATTTTCAATGGTAAAAGCAGCGGCAGCAAAAGGCTGGATCGACGAAAATAGAATCGTTCACGAAATTCTTACCGGATTAAAACGTGCGGGTTCCGATATGATTATCTCGTATCACACGCAGGAAATCATTCACGAATTATAGGAAGTGACAAAAGTTAATGCAAACAGATGATTTGATCTAGACAACAAGAGTTTTAATACAGATGAATAGATTTCTTGTCTTGATTCTTGTATCTTGATTCTAATTTTAAAGATATGACGTACAACAAAAGTATAACGGCTTTTCAGGAAGCACAAAAAAGTATCCCAGGCGGAGTAAACTCACCGGTTCGCTCTTTTAAAAGTGTAGGCGGAAATCCATTGTTTATTGCAAAAGCCAGCGGTTCGAAAGTAAGCGACATCGACGGCAACGAATTTATTGATTATGTAGGTTCGTGGGGACCGATGATATTAGGTCATACGCATCCTGATGTAGTTGCCGCCATTCAGAAAACAGCAGCTTTGGGAGCTAGTTTTGGTGCACCAACTTTGCTCGAAACAGAAATGGCAGAACTCATCAAAGAAATGGTTCCGTCGATCGACAGTGTGCGAATGGTCAATTCGGGAACAGAAGCCACAATGAGTGCTTTGCGTTTGGCACGTGGTTATACCGGCCGCGATTTGGTGATTAAATTCGAAGGTTGTTACCATGGGCACAACGACAGCTTTTTAATTGAAGCCGGTTCGGGCGCATTAACTTTTGGAATCCCAAACACTCCGGGAGTTACCAAAGGAACAGCCCGCGATACTTTAACTGCAAAATTTAATGACCTGGGATCGGTTCAACGATTATTCGAAAGCAATAAAAACACCATTGCCGCTGTAATTTTAGAGCCTGTTACAGGAAATATGGGTGTTATCACTCCCGAAAAAGAATTTATTGAAGGCATCAGAAAACTTTGCGACGAGCACAAAACCGTATTGATTTTTGATGAAGTAATGACCGGTTTCCGTTTGTCGAAAAGCGGCGCACAAAGTATTCTTGGCGTAACTCCAGATTTAACCACACTTGGAAAAATTATCGGAGGTGGTTTACCGGTTGGCGCTTATGGTGGTAAACAGGAAATTATGGATCAGCTTGCACCAAAAGGCCCGGTTTATCAGGCAGGAACATTGTCGGGAAATCCACTGGCCATGTCGGCCGGATTAACCACTCTGCGTCTTTTAAACGAAACCAAAAATTTCTATGAAGACCTCGATGCAAAAGCTGCACTTTTAGAAGAAGGACTTCAAAACAATTTAAAGGAACTAAAATTCGACGGATTAATTAATCGCATCGGTTCGATGTTCACCTTGTTTTTTACAAAAGAAGAAAGTGTAAAATCGTTTGCCGACGTTTGCAAATGCGACACCACTTTGTTTGGTAAGTATTTTAAAATATCGCTCGACAGTGGAATTTATCTGGCTCCGTCGCAATTCGAAGCCGGATTTGTATCTGCCGCGCATTCAACTGCAGACATTGAAGCAACAGTAAAAGCAAGTTACAGCGCTTTAAAACAATTAAAAAATCAGTAATAACAGGAACAAATTTCCGGAAAACTTTAAATATGTCAGAATCAATATTATTAAAGACTTTACAAGGAA
>JBNKOT010000401.1:0-16720 GCA_050294855.1 Draconibacterium sp.
TCCTTTCTGAACAATGACCAATTCTTTGGGTGCAAAACTGCGTTCGCCCAATTTACTTTTCGAGGTATTTAATTTCCATGTTCCCGAAAAATCGGTTTGCGCAAAAACCAGAGTTGTTAAAAAAAGCGCAGCGATAAAAAAAACTAGTTTTTTCATAAGATTTAGTTTAGATTAAGTTGAATTATAAATTGTTAATGTAAAGTTACTTAATTCGTTATGTTGTTAAAGTTCGGTAAAAAAAGGGAGATTTCAAGTATTTATATTGTTTTTTTTACATGAACCAATTGAAATTAAAATGCACTGCAAAATATAGCATTAGCCACATTTGCAGTGCTTTCGGAATAAAGATATTCAACCGTTTTTCAGGAAATCAGGGAAGGCGACGATTTGAATCTGTTTTACATATCGCCGCCACCCGAGTAGTTATTGTTTCGCTTGTCCGACTTAAAAGTATTGATTTTATAACTCAAAGTCAGCATAATGGCACGTGGCTGGTTTTTCCATCGCTACCACGAATTAAAATTTTCGGCATAAGTTACACGTTCATATTTTCCTGTTCGCAAAGGATCGCCGATACTTAGGATCGCAGTGAGTTTTTTCTTCAACAAATCGTGACGATAAGAGACATTGGTAAAAACATGGCTTTTGGTTCTCCCTGTGCCGAAATTGAAGGTGTGCGGTAATTCGCTATAATTTGCATGCGCGAATTGGTGCTAATTTTGAAGGATGTATTCATTTGTCCACTCCAGTTTGTACTATCTCGGTCGATTGATTTGTCGTTATTTTCACCAGTAACGAGCGAAGAATCTTGTTGGTTATAAATCTCGATGTTGTCATATTCCATCTATTATTTATTAATTTGATCAATAATACCCGTTATTTTTCCGGGTTTGTCATCGTCAATTGCCAACTCATTCATTTCCAAAATCGAATTAGATCATGCCATTAATGCAATTAATAGTAAGATAATAATTGTTATGTTTTTCATTTTCCTTTTTGTAAAATCTTTGTTATTCAGTTTTGGAAAGCAATAGTATTTGTAATTAAGATTAAAAACTCTTTATTAGGTTTAAGCGTAAGGTGATAACAATTTGTTAAGCCTTTTTTGGTAAAAAAATGTTGGGTAGGTTAAGGATAAGTGATTGCTGATAACTTGGATGTAGTAGTGAATGCGCAATTTGAATTAGGTCATATTTTTTTTGTTTGAAGGAGTTTATTATCTTTCGTTACTACAATAATTCAACTGAACCATGAATAATCTGAAAACCTTACTTTTGATATTACTTTTGATTCTCGCAGAATTTATGATAAATGCTCAGGGTTACAAAAATTTTAAAGTTGCGGTGTATTGCCGGGCTTATGAAGTTGAAAAAATGGGCGATCTGAATTGGCTGACACCGGTTTGGGATGAATTGACAAAACAGGTTCATGTCGATAAAATTTACCTTGAAACGCATCGCGATTTGTTGATTGTCGATGATGAAACCCTGGAAACTGCCATTCGCTTTTTTAAAGAGCGTGGAGTGGAGGTTGGCGGTGGAATTACATATACCATCGACGAAAGCAATAATTTTCAAACCTTTTGTTACACCAATCCCGATAGCCGGAAAAAAGTGCAGGAAATTGCCGAACATACCGCCAAACATTTTGATGAATTTATACTGGACGATTTTTTCTTTACCAGTTGTAAATGTGATTTGTGTATCGCGGCAAAAGGCGAAAAAAGCTGGACCGATTTTCGGTTGGAATTGATGAAAGAAGCTGCTGTCGATTTGGTGATAAATCCTGCAAAAGCCATTAATCCAAATACCGAAGTGGTAATAAAATATCCGAATTGGTACGAGCATTTTCAGGGGCTTGGTTTTAATCTCGCGGAAGAGCCAAAATTATTCGATGGATTGTACACCGGCACCGAAACCCGGAATCGGTCGGGTAATCAGCATTTGCAACAATATTTGGGATACAATATTTTCAGGTATTTTGAAAATCTAAAACCCGGACAAAATCGCGGAGGATGGGTAGATACTGGTGGTTCAAATCCACTCGACCGATATGCCGAGCAACTTTGGCTGACACTTTTTGCCAAAGCTCCCGAAATTACACTTTTTGATATCAGGCAAATGCAATATCCAATTAACAAAAATGCACGAGCTGCATGGCAGGGGCAGGGCACAAGTTTTGATTTTGATGAAATGAAAAAAACGGTTACACATGAAGACGGTTCTGTTTTTACACCCACAAAAATTTCGCGTGCTGCCGGTTACTCTTTCGAAGTGGTCGATCAAGTGCTGGGAGAACTTGGAAACCCGGTTGGTGTAAAAAGTTACAAACCGTATCATTCTGTTGGCGAAGATTTTCTTCAGAATTATTTTGGAATGATTGGAATTCCGATGGATATGGTTCCCGAATTTCCTGAAAACGAAGCTGTGGTATTATTAACTGAAACCGCCGCCTTTGATCCTGAAATTGTAAACAAAATAAAAAAGCAATTGCAGTCGGGTAAAAACGTGGTGGTTACTTCCGGGTTTTACCAAGCGATGCAAGGTAAAGGAATTGAAGATATTGTTGAGTTGCGTGTAAGCAACAGAAAAGCCAATGTAAAAGAATTTGCTGCCGGTTGGGGGCCTGCAACCAAGATTGAAAAAGAGATGCTTATTCCACAAATCAATTATCTGACCAACGATTCGTGGGAAATTGTTTCGGCACGCGACGATACAAACGGATGGCCGATTTTACATTCAGCCGATTATTCAAGTGGTAAATTTTATGTTTGGGCGATCCCCGATAACTTTATCGATTTATATCGTTTGCCTGAAACCGTTTTAAATCGATTGCGGGAAATTATTGCAGGCGATTTAAATGTTCAGATAGAAGGACCAGGCGAAGTGAGTTTAATGGTTTACGACAATCACTCGTTGGTAGTTGAATCGTTTTTGGATGAGGAAGTAACGATAAAAATTTTATTGAACAACGAAAATGAAACACTGCAAAACATCGCCACCAAAGAAATAATAATGGGCACAGAACGTAAAGCACCGGTTTTCAGAAACCGCAAATACGGGAAAGATGTAACAGTTTATGAAGTCAACCTAGAACCACACTCGTTTAAGGCGTTTAAATTTTAGGAAGCTAATCCTTATTCTACCAATTAGGATTGAAATTTATTGAAAATATTCTCACAGCGTTAATCCCGTTATTTCCACAGATCATGGATTTTGTTGTCCGAAAGACATCAATCAGAATAACTGCGGGTGTAAGCCATGGATAATTAATGTGCAATCAAAGAATCCCAAATGGGATTCAATTTACGCTTTGTGCTATTTATAAATATCCTTTAAATCTTTTTCGAAAGCTTTTTGGTGTTTTTAACAAGTGCAACTGTTTCTTTTGTCGCCTTTTTTTCGATGGTTTCTGCTTGAGTTTAACTCGTTAAAAATAGAAATGAGATAAGGAATATCCATATGTTTTTCAGAATAAACTGTTTTTCTTTTTAATGTCCTGGCATATAAAGTTCGTTGATGTTTATGTATTCCTCCAGCGTTTTATCGACCCTTTCAATACTCTCAGGAATTGGTAATTTTGAAAAGGTCTGGAAATAAAGCAGACAAGAATTTCGCCACCAAACTGCTTCTTTTTCCTGAATATTCAATAAAGATTGTACGTATTCAAAACGTTCATGGTCCACTTCTTTTTCCAGCGAATTCCAGGTTTTTTGCATCGCACGAACCGATTGTACACCTTCGTCGTAACGATAACAGATTTCATTCCAGAGGGTATTTCCCGATTTCATTTTGTAATTCCACGGAAGATGATGAAACCACAATAAATATTTTTCGGGACAGGTTTCCGGATTGTTAAACATTTCAGTTACCGGTTTAAAATATTGTTCGGTGGCCTTGCTTCCGGTGCTGGTTCGGTTAAAACCAATCCCCAGCGAATCGGCACGATGATAATAAACCGATGTCCAGTCGGGTCTTCCACCGGTAACCCACGGGCCCGGTCCATGATGATGACCGCGTCCCATAATATGATGTAATCCAAGCGGGGTCATATAATTCACACAGGTTTCTCTCGATTCGAGCATTAAATCCGAAATGGTTTTTACAAAACCTTCGTTGTTGTTAAAAGTCATTCGTATCCATTCATCCGCAATTTTTTCTGAGCTTAAATATGGATCCCAGGCCAGTCGTCCAAATGCGTACCAATTGGCTTGTGCAAACGGATGGCCGGTCCAGTTTCTGTCGTTGCCAATGTTGGTAACCCCGGCAATTCCGGTTAATTTTTGTCCGTGCAAGGTTCCGTCGATCGATTTGGCAACTACCGATCCTTTCCCTTTTGCGTAAGTATCCGATTCCAAACATTCTTCGAACATTGGCGCCAGGAAAACCAGGTGAGTTGAAAAACCGAGGTATTCCTGTGTTAACTGAAATTCCATCATTAAATTCGATTTTTCAAGCGCGCCAAAAAGCGGGTGAAACGGCTCGCGTGGCTGAAAATCGATGGCTCCGTTTTTCGATTGTACAATTACATTATCGCGGAATTTTCCATCGAGTGGTACAAATTCGTTGTACGCTTGTTTTGCACGGTCCTCCGGTACATTCTGATCGTAAACAAAAGCTCGCCACATTACAATTCCGCCAAAGGGAGCAACTGCATCGGCGATTAAATTAGCACCTTCAGCATGATTTCTGTTGTAATTTTGCGGACCAGGCTGACCTTCAGAATTGGCCTTCACCAAAAAACCTCCAAAGTCGGGAATGTAAGAATAAATTTCTGCGGCTTTTTTCTTCCACCATTCCTGAACTGAAGGATCCAGTGGGTCTGCTGTTGGTAATTTATCCAGTTCGATTGGCGCGCTAAAACGGGCGGTGAGATAAATTTTAATTCCATAAGGACGAAAAACATCTGCAAGTTTTGCTACTTTTTTGAGATAAGTAGGAGTGAGAACCAATGCATTTGCATTTACGTTGGTAATTACTGTTCCATTTATTCCAAGCGATGCATTTGCCCGGGCATAATCGGTGTAGCGCGGATCGATTACTTCGGGCAAGCGAAACCAGTCCCAAAGCGAAAAACCAGCATATCCACGTTCCACAGTTCTATCGAGATTATCCCAATGATTTAAAATACGGACTTTTGTTTTTGGCGCATCTGAAATAGCTAAAGCCGAAATGTCTTTTTCTTGCTGAAGGAGTTCGAGAAACCGAAAAACTCCGTATAAAATACCGGTTTCTGAATTGCCTGTAATTACGATATTTTTGTTTTTAAGTGTGCGGATAATAAAACCTTCGTCGCCAGATTTTTCAAGTTCATTCGCTGAAATATTTTCAGAAATCAATTTCGATTCTCTGGCCAAACCAACTACTAAGTTTCCTGAAATACCTGGTTCAGTATTAAACGAGAGTGGCGCTGTCAATAAACCGCTGAGTCCTCTTTCCAGTTCCGTTTTGGCTGCTTTAAAAGTTGGCGATTTTTCTGAAATCTGAATGTTTGTTAAATACGATTGGTAGGTTTTAAGGATTTCGGGATTTTCGATCTTTTTGTACCGCAACCACAATTCGTAACCATCTTCGGCCTTTGATTTGTTCGGGGTTAAAAGGATAAGTCCCAATAAAAACAAAATAAAAAGAGTTTCGAGTTTTATCTGTTTTTTTGAAATTGGTTTTGATTTCATGTCTTATCAAATTTTTGTTATCGACTAAACTAGTAAAATTTTAACAATCAAATTGTCTTTTTTTTGAGATGAGTTTCTCGTAGGTAATAATAACCACGAATTATCAGTCGATTAAACCCTTAGAATCAGTAATGATATTGGTGAATGGCGATGCTAAAGGTTTATTTTTGCAGTAAGAAAGTAGTCTCTTATGCAAAATTCATACAATAAACGATGGGTGTTTGGATTGTTACTTGCGTGTCCTCTGAAAACTCCCAGCAGTCAATGTCCTCTGAATAAATTAAGAAATAAATCGAGTGTCGAGTTAATTAGCCTGGTTGAACTATATTCGGGTCACGAAATTGATTCTATTCTGCGTTATCACACAAAATGTCTTCATACAAGAGAAAGTACGTTGGTGATGTGATTTCAAGATTTTGTCATTCTTTTAACCAAGCTATTTTGTTAGCATAGATTATAAACAAAAAAAGAGCCGGGATAATCCTCGACTCTTCTTGTAATCTGTAGCGAGAGGCGGGCTTGAACCGCCGACCTCATGATTATGAATCATGCGCTCTAACCAGCTGAGCTACCTCGCCAGATGCTCTAAATTTTGCGGTGCAAATATAGTATTTATTTTTATTCCCCATCAATTTTTTTACAAAAAATAAAAAGTGAAAAAGTTGTTGCAAAAATGGAGTTGCAACTTACAATCAGATTAATTATATTGTCGCAAATTCAAACGCATGACAGACAAAATCAAAATACAACTCGAATATGTAATTCGGTGTTCACCAAAAGTTTTATACAACAGGTTAAGCACCGCATCGGGTTTGTCGGAATGGTTTGCACAAGATGTTCGGGTACGTGGAAAACGTTATACTTTTTGTTGGGACGGATCGGAACAAACTGCAGAAATGACACTTCACAAAGAAAATAAATTGGTGCGCTTTTCGTGGGTCGATGAAGAAGATGAGTATTTTGAATTTAAAATAACACGCGACGAACTTACGAACGATGTTTCTTTGATAATTGTTGATTTTGCCGAAGATGGCGAGCAGGAAGAAACGGAAGAGCTTTGGAACACGCAAGTGTCTGATTTAAAGCATGTGTTGGGTTCATAGGAGAAAGGCGTGTTTTTAGATTGATGTTTTTTTTATCAATTTTTTCTTTTCTAATAAGATTCTTAACCTTTTTTTACTTTCCAAATTCTTAAAATAGCTTAGTTTTGTAACGTTTTCGTTATTGAAAAACTTGCATGAAACGTTTACACTGGTACGTAATAAAATCTTTTCTGGGGCCATTTTTTATGACCTTCATCATCGTAGTGTTTGTACTGCTCATGCAGTTTCTGTGGAAGTATGTCGACGATTTGGTTGGAAAAGGTCTGGACCTGAAAGTCTTGGGTGAGATGTTGTTTTATGCCGGGTTCGGTTTATTACCCTTTGCTTTTCCGCTGGCCATGTTGCTGGCCTCGATTATGACATTTGGATCTTTGGGCGAAAATTACGAACTGGTGGCCATGAAATCGTCGGGGATTTCGCTTTTCCGGATTATGCGACCACTGATTATCATTTCGATATTTGTAACATTCATCGCCTTTTATTTTTCGAATAATATTTTGCCTTACACCAATTTAAAGTTTACCACTTTAATGTATAGCGTAAAAAAACAACGTCCTGAATTAATTTTGAAGGAAGGTGTATTTACCAACGAAATGGATGGTTATAACATTAAGGTCGGGCGCAAAGACAACAAAACAAATATGTTGTACGATCTGCTGATTTACGATCATACCGGAAATAAACCTAACGAAAGTGTGACCGTTGCCGACTCGGGATATTTGCGGATGACAGACGATAAAAGATATATGGTTTTGAATCTGTACAACGGGGTAAATTATTTGGAAGAAATAACAAAAACCAGAAAGGATCGCGAAAAAAGGCCATTTCGGCGTGATAAATTTAAAGAACAAACCATACGAGTACGCGTGCGCGATTACGAATTTAACCGGCGCGACGAAGATATTTTTAAGAACTCGTACCGGATGTTGAATTTGAAAAATTTAACGATTGCTGAAGATTCTTTAAATGTCGACTATATCAACCGTCTTCGAAATTACATTTTGCAAATCGATATTAACAGTTCGATTTCGAAAAATGTATTCGACATTACTGCGCCGCACGATTCGATTCGAAGAAACCTGGATTTGAAAGCCGATTCTACGTTTAATTTCGACGAATATTTTGCAGGTGTCGATAAATGGGTAAAAGCTGAAATTACCGAAGTTGCACTCCAAAAAGCAAGGAATAATATTCAGAATTTAAACCTGTATCAGCGGCAATTATACGAGCGAAAAAAATACATCAACAAACATTCTATGGAGCGTCACCGGAAATTTACACTTTCGATTGCGGTATTAATTTTCTTTTTTATTGGCGCTCCGCTGGGGGCAATCATCAGAAAAGGAGGGCTTGGAATGCCGGTTGTAGTTTCCATTCTCTTGTTTATCGCTTATTACATTATTTCCATGACCGGAGAAAAATCGGCGCGCGAAGATGTGTGGCAAATGTTTAACGGAATGTGGTTTTCGTCGTTTGTATTTTTACCGATCGGGATTTGGCTTTCGTACAAAGCCGGAACCGATTCAGCAATTATGACCGCCGAAACTTATACCAAGTTTTTTAATCGAATTGGTTTGGGCAGGTTCATCAAAAAAAAGAAATCAAAAAAATGAAAAAAGCACAACACAAACTTTTTAATACCCGACAAAAGTTGAAATTTGTGCGCTTGTTAAAACTTTAATTCGTAAACAAAATTATTTATGAAAATTCTGCAGGTGACAAATAAAGTACCTTATCCCACTAAAGATGGGGGCGCAATAGCCTGTATGAATTTAACACGTGGGTTTTCATTACTCGGACATCAGGTTACCATTTTGTCGATGAACACGGCCAAACACAATATTTCGATGGATGAGATTCCGGAGCCGGTGAAAGATTTGGCTGACTTTAAACTGGTAGATGTTGCTGCAAAAATCACTTTTTATTCGGCGCTGTGGAACCTTCTTTTTTCGGCGCAACCTTACAATGCCGTTCGTTTTATTTCGAAAGCATTTAAAACTGAATTACAAAAAATTTTACTGGAAAACGATTTCGATATTGTACAACTTGAAGGATTGTATGTTTGTCCGTATATTCCGGTAATCCGAAGAAATTCGAAGGCAAAAATTGTATATCGTGCCCATAATATCGAACACGAAATTTGGGAACGAACTTCAATCAATTCAAAACCTCCTGCAAAGTGGTATTTGAAAATTCTCTCGAACCGAATTAAAAAATTCGAACTTCGTTTATTAAATCAGTACGATTTAATTGTTCCGATTACTGAAAGAGACAGCCGCCTTTTAAATAGTTTGGGGAATTCGAACCCGAGTCATGTTTCGCAAACCGGAATCGATTCATCGGTACTGGTACCCAACGCCAAAAACCTCGAACATCCGTCTTTATTTCATATTGGATCGTTAGAGTGGGCACCAAATCAAGAAGGATTGCTTTGGTTTATTGATAACTGCTGGCCCGCCATTCACGAAAAATATCCGGAACTGAAATTTTATGTTGCCGGAAGGAATGCGCCGGGATGGTTGCAAAAAAAGCTCGAATTGCCAAATGTAATTTTTGAAGGAGAAGTGCCCGATGCCTACGAGTTTATGAATTCAAAATCGATCATGATTGTTCCTTTACTTTCGGGAAGTGGAATGCGAATTAAGGTGATTGAAGGAATGGCGCTCGGAAAACCAATTGTTGCAACAAAAGTTGGTACAGAGGGTATCTCAACAACATCGGGGAGAAATATTCTGGTGGCCGAAAATACCATCGATTTTATCAACAGTATTTCGGAATTAATAGAAAACCGCGAACATTTCGATGAAATCAGCAAAAATGCAATCGAATTTATTCACGAAAATTTTGATAACTTAAACTCGGCAAGTGCCTTAATTGAGTTTTATAAAAAGCATACCGAATGACTTGGATTGTAGTATTCTGGATACTTCTTTTTATTCTTTTATACACCTATGTTGGGTATGCCATGTTGCTTTGGTTTTTATTGAAGTTAAAAAAAACCTTTTTCCCCAATCGGTTTTTAATAACCGACAAATCGTATGAACCCGAAGTTTGCCTGTTTGTAACTGCTTTTAACGAAAAAGATTACGTCAAACAAAAAGTCGAAAATTCTCTTTCTTTGGATTATCCGAAAGAAAAAATTCAGTATTTGTGGATTACCGATGGTTCGGATGACGGAACTCCCGATCTGCTAAAAAAATACGAAAACATCGAAGTCCATCACCTCGACGAACGCCGGGGTAAAATGCACGCCATGAATCGTGGTGTTAAATTTGTAAAAGCGCCGATTATTATTTTTTCCGATACCAATACGATTTTGGGCAACCAAAGTATTCGCGAAATTGTAAACAAATTCAGCAATAAAAAAACGGGTTGTGTGGCCGGCGAAAAACGCATTGTACACAAAGATGCCGATGCTGCCGCCGGAGCCGGTGAAGGAATGTACTGGAAATACGAATCGTGGATTAAAAATATGGATGCTGAGTTGAACTCGGCGGTTGGTGCGGTGGGCGAGTTGTTTGCCATTCGCACTGATCTTTTTGATGATGTGGAAACCGATACTTTGTTAGACGATTTTATGATTTCGTTGCGGATTGCTCAAAAAGGATACCACATTGCGTACACACCCGATGCGTTTGCCGAAGAAACTGCTTCGTTAAATGTTCAGGAAGAATTAAAACGAAAAATCAGAATTGCTGCCGGTGGTGTGCAAACTATTTTCCGTTTAAAAAAGCTCTTGAATCCTTTTCAACATGGAATGCTTTCGTGGCAATATTTTTCGCATAAAGTTTTACGCTGGACACTGGCACCGGCTTCGCTTTTTCTGATTCTGCTTGTTAATTTATTAATCGTTAACCAACAACAGAGTTGGGGCGAATTGCAGTTTTTTTCTGCATTTTTGTACTTACAATTGCTTTGCTATTTTCTGGCTGCTATTGGCTGGTACTTCGAAAACCGAAAGTTGCGGTTTAAAGCATTGTTTGTTCCCTACTATTTTGTTTCGATCAACTATGCATCGATTCGTGGTATTTTTCGATATTTTAAAGGAAATCAAACTGTAAACTGGGAAAAAGCAAAACGCGCCTGATTATTTTAATTTTTTCCAATTTTGCATTAACCAATAATAAACATTCTTTTACGGATGACCAATGGCATGTTCTTGTTCAGATAATTTGTTGTAATTTTGCCGTCGATTAAAAATGTTTTGAATGACAGCTATAAAACTAAATACAATTCCAGAAGCAATTTCGGCAATTAAAAATGGCGAAATGGTAATTGTGGTAGACGATGAGGATCGTGAAAACGAAGGTGATCTGATTATTGCGTCGGAATTGGTTACTCCGGAGATCGTAAATTTTATGGCCATGCACGCAAGAGGCTTAATTTGTGTGGCCTTAACCGAAAATCGTTGCGATGAATTAAACTTGAATTTGATGGTGGGTAAAAATACCTCTTCAAACGAAACTCAGTTTACTGTTTCTGTCGATGCCATTCATCCAAAAGTTACAACCGGAATTTCGGCAAGCGATCGTGCTATCACTATAAAAATGTTGGTTGATCAGAAAACAAAGCCAGAAGAATTGGGGCGTCCGGGACATATTTTCCCCTTAAAAGCAAAAAACCGCGGAGTATTAAGAAGAAGCGGACATACCGAAGCAGCTGTCGATTTGGCGCGTTTGGCCGGGTTAAAACCATCGGGTGTGTTGGTTGAAATTATGAACGAAGACGGAACAATGGCACGTCTTCCTCAATTGGCAGCATTTGCAGTAAAATTCGACTTAAAACTCATCACTATAAAAGATTTAATCTCGTTTCTTTTTCAAAGCGAGAGTTTAATAGAACGGGGGGCACAGGTAAATTTACCGACACAGTTTGGCGAATTCGAAATTGTTCCTTTCCGACAAAAATCGAACGGTGCAGAACATCTGGCATTAATAAAAGGAAATTGGAAACCCAACGAACCAATTCTCACTCGTGTTCATTCGTCGTGTATGACAGGCGATATTTTTGGATCGATGCGTTGTGAGTGCGGCGATCAGTTGCACGAATCGATGAAAATGATCGACAAAGCCGGCAAAGGTGTTATTGTTTATATGATGCAGGAAGGTCGTGGAATTGGACTGCTCAATAAAATTGCGGCTTACAAGTTACAAGACGAAGGTTTAGATACCATCGATGCAAATCTGCATTTGGGATTTAAAGCCGACGAACGCGATTATGGAGTGGGAGCACAAATCCTTTGTAATTTAGGAGTTACAAAAATGAAACTCTTAACAAACAATCCGATAAAACGCATTGGTTTAGAAGGTTATGGTTTGGAAGTAACCGAAATTGTTCCGATGGAAATTCCTCCAAACAAACACAATCAAAAGTATATGAGAACCAAACGCGACAGGATGGGCCATCATTTAAAAGATTTTAATTACGATAAATAAATCTTCAATCTTTTAATCCTTCTTCTCCACCCCTGAATGGTTCTTTTTGAACAGGAATAAATAACGTTGTATTCTTGAAGCGAGAATTTTAAATTGCTCGTTTAGGTGAAAATAGTTGAATAAAACTATTTTTGTTGAAAACCGATATTATGAATAAAACGCTTTTATTTCTTCTTTTTATCCTTTCAAATCTGTGTGTTTTTTCTCAAGACTGGCCCGATTGGCGTGGAGTAAATCGCGATGGAAAATGGAATGAATCTGGAATAGTTGAAGAATTTTCTTCGTATACTATTGCACACAAATGGGAAACTGAAATTGGTTCGGGATATTCAGGCCCGACAGTTTCAGCCGGAAAAGTTTATGTAAGCGACCGTATCGAAAAGCCGGAACAGCTTGAACGTGTACTTTGTTTCGATGAATTGACTGGGAAAAAATTATGGGATTTCTCCTACAAATGCGAGTATCTTGGTGTTGGTTATCCGGCCGGGCCACGTGCTTCTGTAGTAATCAACCATAGGAAAGCTTATTCTTTGGGAACCATGGGAAATTTTTATTGTTTCGATGCTGAAAACGGAAATGTTCTTTGGCAAAAAGACCTCAATACTCAATATGAAATTAAAATGCCAATTTGGGGAATTGCAGCAACTCCATTAATTGTCGACGAGAAAATAATCGTACATGTCAGCGGAAGTAACAATGCCTGTGTTGTTGCATTCGATAAAAATACAGGAAAAGAAATTTGGCGCAATCTCGATGAAAGAGCAGGTTATTCGGCACCAATTCTGATACAAAAAGGAAAGAATAAGATAATTGTTAACTGGACCGAGCACAGTTTGTCGGGATTAAATGCAGAAACCGGTGAAGTATTCTGGCGTTTCCCCTGGGAAACTGGTTCGGGAATGAGTATTGCCACGCCTGTTTTGTACAACAATCATATTTTTGTTAGTGCATTTTACAGCGGTTCGCTTTTAATCAAATTAGGCGAAGATTATACCACTGCAGAGAAAGTTTGGCAACGAAGCGGCGAAAGCGAACGAAAAACAGATGCTTTGCATTGTGTAATGAATACTCCGGTCATTATCGGTAATTATATTTATGGAGTTGACAGTTACGGAGAATTGCGCTGTTTGGATTTTAACACAGGTAATCGAATATGGGAAGACCTGACAGCAGTGAACAAAAATCGTTGGGCAAATATCCATTTTATTCAAAAAGACGAGAAAGTCTGGATGTTTAATGAACATGGAGAACTGATTATTTCAGAATTATCGCCAGATGGATTTAAAGAAATTAGCAGGGCAAAGTTAATCGAACCAACAAAAAAACAGTTGCCGCGCGGAGTAACCTGGACCCACCCGGCTTTTGCCAATAAACATGTATTTATTCGAAACGACAATAAACTTGTTTGTGCCGATTTATCAAAAAAGTGAATCGGTGCAAAAAATATTTTATATCGAACTCAGGTTATGAAGAAGGTATCCAATTTAGTTTGGAGTGTTTTTGTTTATCGAAGAATTTGGTGGTCTATTATCTTTTTTTTAACTGTTGGTCGATTTTATTGTAATACAAAGGTTTTAATCGTTAAATTTAATGGATCAAATAAAACTGAATAATCATGGATGGTAAAACAAAAGCAATTGTAGCACATATTTTCTTTATTGGTTGGATCATATCTTTTGTTCTGAATATGAACGACAAAGATGAATTTACAAGTTATTATTTACGTCAAACCCTTGTATTACATTTGATTATCGTGTTTGGCTGGATTCCGTTTTTTGGGAATTTGTTGGCGCTGGCTGCATTTGTGTTTTTGGTTATTAGTTTATTATCAGCCATTCAGAACGAGCAAAAAGAAATTCCGTTTATAGGTAGTTATTTTCAGGAATGGTTTAGTGGTTTTTAAAAAGTAGAATTTAGAGGATAAAAAAAAGACAGGTTTTTGGCCTGTCTTTTTTATTATATCTTATTTCTTTTTATGGATGTTTATCTCCATTCTTTCTTTGTCCCCGGTATTTCTGAATCATGTGCATTCTAAACTCGTTTTCGGCTTTGTACAATTTTAATACTTTTTTTGCCGGTAAAATTTCGAGAAATTTTTCGTTGTAACTAACCAATAAATCACCTTCTTTTTTCATGCTTCCGGCAAATTTACGGGTGAGTTCTTTTGTATTGGCCTCCGACAAATTTTCATCGGTAGCGCGCAATTCATGCTCCATCACTCTTCTGAGTTTTTGTGCTTCCCAACGTTCTTTGTCGAGTTTGTTGTAAACCGGCCAGAATTTTTGAGCTTCTTCAGGAGTGAGTTCAAGATTATCGGTTAGAAAAGCGATTTTTTCAGTTCTGTATTTTTCCCAACGATCTCGTCCTTCGTCTTTTTGTGCTGTCAGCGAAAGTTGCGAAAAAACGAAAATGAAAAGAATTAGAACCGGAATTATTTTTTTTCTCATGATATTAATTGTAAGGTGTTTCACTAAAAATTTCGTATTCCGACACATTTGCAACCAGGTAATTTTCCAGATCGCCATCGGTAAATTCTGTTGAACCATTCGATCCATCAAGTAGTGCAAAGAATGAACTTTCATCAATTCCTTCAACCATATTCATATATTCAATTTCGTCTAAATCCTGCTCGATATAATTTTCGGCTGTCTGTTTCGACATAAAATTATTGAGCGGCCAGTACACCAGCATAAAAATTAATGCAAAACTGGCGGCCAGACTTATTGCCGGTTTTAAGAAGCGAATAAAAGGATTCTGCTTGGTGGGAATAAGCTGTTTCTCTGCTTCCAGCTTCATTTGAAGTTGGGGCAAAAAATCATCGAAATACTTATCCGGAGTCCTAAAAGGATTCTCCTTTTTAAGTTTCGCTAACTTTGGTGAGATATTATTCATTTCATCCATCTTTCCCGTTTTGTCTTTGACTATAACTTTAATGAAAGGTTTAAAGTCAAATTATTAATCTATATTTTTTATATGTTCTTCTATTTTTTTTACTGCATGGTGGTACGAAGCTTTTAATGCACCCACCGAAGTGTCGAGTATCTCAGACATTTGATCGTATTTCATTTCATCAAAATATTTCATGTTAAAAACCAGTCGTTGCTTTTCAGGAAGTTTTAAAATTGCCTCCTGTAGTTTTAGTTGAATTTCATTGCCTTCGAAATATGGGTCGGAGACTAAATTAGACATTAAAAACTCGCTCGTATCATTCATCGGAATAAAACTTTTTCGTTTGTTTGAGTTGATAAAAGTTAACGATTCGTTGGTTGCGATCCTGTACAACCAGGTAAAAAGACTCGACTCTTCGCGGAAATTCCCAACACTTTTCCAAACCTTAATAAATGTATTTTGAAGTACATCATCTGCATCATCGTGGTTCATCACGATTTTCCGGATATGCCAATACAATCGTTCCTGATAAGTCGCAACCAATTCGTGAAAAGCAAAATCTCTTTTGTTTTCATCTTTTAGATCGTTTATTAACCGGCGATTGTCTGTTTCCATATTGGTAAATATAGAGATAAGACAGAATTATATGGAAATGGTTTAATGGTTTAAATCCGAAAATTCAATCCTTCTTCTTTTAGTCTGTGGTAGATTTCAGCATCGAATGAATAAAGCTTGGCGGCGCGGTGCGCAACATTGGTTTGTTTTTTGTTGGTATCAACAAGCAATTCCATATTCAATATCTTTTTTCTGAAATTTCTTGTATCTAAACACTTTCCAAGAATTACTTCGTATAAAGACTGAAGTTGAGTTAAAGTAAATTTTTCGGGTAACATATGAAATCCAACAGGATGGTATTGAACCTCTTCTCTTAATTTTTTTAATGACATGTAAATAATTTCTTTTGTGTCAAAAATAACATCAGGAAGGTGGTCGATATCAAACCATTTAACAGATTTAGCAATTGGCGATAATTTCAAATCATGGTAATCAGGATTAATTAACGCATAATAAGCAATTGTTAAAACCCGGGAATGAGGAACCCTGTTAGTTGTTCCAAATGTTTGCACTTGATTCAGGTAAACATCTTTAATTCCGGTAGCGGTTTGCAGAATTCTTTTGGCATAGGTATCCAAATCTTCTTCGCTTGGTAAATGAGTTCCAATAAGCCCCCAGTATTTATCCGATTTTAACGCAGGATTATTATTAAAAATATCTTTTAACTGATCTTGTTCTTCTTGTTTGTTCAGAAATTTTTCGAGTAATTCAGGTTCTGCCTGCCACAATAAAATTTTCAATTTATTATTATTAAAACCAAAGATAACACAGTCTACTGAAAGATTTTTCAGAATCATAAGCTCATAATTTTAGTTTAAAGATAGGAATACATGAAAATTAATCACATTTTCTATGCAATATTTTGTACAAAATACAATAAGTTTTATTGATTCTTTAAAAAAAAGGTAAGTTTTTTGGTTAAATAGAATTGGCAACCATTAATAGATTACCTTTGCGCTGCAAATTTAAAAATAGAAAATGGCTTTAAAATGTGGTATTGTTGG
>JBNKOT010000402.1:0-2007 GCA_050294855.1 Draconibacterium sp.
GTACTCGGGCATGGTTCGTTTCGGAAAAGGATTTCTGAAATGGGCTTTATCAAAGGCAAAGAAGTAAAGGTGATTAAAAATGCTCCGTTTAATGGTGCGTTTGAATTTAAAATTCTGAATTACAATATTTCTTTACGAAAATCGGAAGCTGATCTTATCGAAGTTATTCCGCTCAGCGAATTTAATGCACCCGAAAGTGTAAATTTCGAAGGTGTTATCGATCGAAACATCGATTTGGTCAACCAATCGGAAAGAACCAAAATAATCAATATCGCACTGGTTGGAAATCCGAACTGCGGAAAAACCACGCTGTTTAACTACATCAGCGGATCGAAAGAAAAAGTGGGAAATTATACCGGTGTTACCGTCGACATAAAAAAAGCCACTTTTAAAACCAAGGGTTACACTTTTAATTTTTACGATTTACCCGGAACCTACAGTTTAACTGCCTATTCGAAAGAAGAAATTTTCGTTCGGAAGTTTATTTATGAGCAAACACCCGACATTGTTATCAATGTGTTGGATGCTACCAATCTCGAAAGAAATTTATTCCTGACCACCCAACTGATCGACATGGATTTGCGTATTGTTTGCGCTTTAAACATGTACGACGAACTGAAAAAGAAAAATCTGTTTTTTGATAAAGTCGAGCTGGCAAAACTATTGGGGATTCCATTTATACCAACCATTAGTTCGAAAGGAATTGGATTAAAAAAACTGATCGACAAAGTAATCGAAGTATTCGAAGGAAAAGACACCATCACCCGGCACGTTCATATTAATTATGGCAAAGATCTGGAGCAGTCGATAAAAAATGTTCGTCAGATTATTAAAGAAGACAAACCAATTACCGATAAAGTTTCATCCCGTTTTTTGGCTATAAAAATGTTGGAAAAAGATGAGCAGGTAGGTTCGCTTCTTTCTGCCTATTCCAATTATTCGGAAATAAAAGCTAGTGCTGAAAAAGAGATTCATAAAATTGAAACACTTGAAAATGAAGAAAGCGAAACCATCATTACCAACTCGAAATACAGTTTTATTTCTGGGGCATTAAAGGAAACCTTTAAAGATCCACAGCGGGCGAAAAAAACCAGGTCAGAGAAAATAGATAATATACTAACTCACAAATACATAGGATTTCCGCTGTTTACTTTTATTCTGTTTTTAATGTTCTATGCCACATTTACTTTAGGCGCTTATCCGATGAACTGGATCGATCTGGGTATTACGGCTTTGGGCGATTTTGTTGCCGGAATTATGCCCGATGGAATGCTAAAAGATCTTCTGGTAAAAGGTATTATTGGCGGAGCAGGCAGTGTTTTGGTTTTCCTGCCCAATATTTTAATTTTATTTCTTTTTATTTCGATACTTGAAGGTTCGGGTTATATGGCTCGCGCTGCTTTTATAATGGACAAAATCATGCATCGTTTTGGTTTACACGGCCGGTCTTTTATTCCCATGATAATGGGTTTTGGCTGCAATGTACCTGCAATACTGGCAACACGTTCGATGCGAAGCAAGAGCGACCGGATATTAACGATGCTCATTATTCCGTTTATGTCGTGCAGTGCGCGTTTACCCGTATATATTTTAATCATTTCAGCCTTTTTCGATAAATATCAGCCGCTGTACTTAATTGGTTTATATGCTGCCGGAATCGTATTTGCATTTATCACCGCACAAATTCTGAATAAAACGATTTTCAAAAACAAAGAAACACCTTTTGTAATGGAGTTGCCCACTTATCGTTTGCCAACGTTTATCAACGTGGTTTACCACATGTGGGATAAAACAAAACATTATCTCAAAAAAATTGGAACGATAATTCTGGTAGGTGTTATTATTGTTTGGGCCTTAGAATACTTTCCGCGCGAAACAAAAAATACAAAAACAATTCAGAATAGAATTGAAGAAGTTCAACTAAATTCAAACCTGGATGTTCAGGAAAAACAAGATGCACTTCAGCAACTTTCGATCGAAAAAGAATCGGATCGACTGATGAATTCT
>JBNKOT010000403.1:0-1716 GCA_050294855.1 Draconibacterium sp.
TTTCCAGATTTCGTGCCGAGGAAAAAAATGCAGTTGTACCGTCAGCACTGATGTTTAATCCTTGTTCGTCTTCATACGTATTAATCGGAAATCCAATGTTCTTTGCCTCGGTAAAAGTTTCATCTTCTTTTAATTCGGCTGAAAACAAATCGAAGCCTCCCATTCCTGTCTGGAAGTCGGAAGCAAAATAAAAACTCTTATTGTTGGCATGAATAAAAGGTGAAATTTCGTCACCCGGAGTATTGATGCTGTCACCCAGGTTTTCGGGTTCTCCCCAAAGTATTTTTCCATCGGCACCAGTTCCAAGAAATTCCGATCGCCATATATCTTTTTTCCCCTTACCACCTTTTCGGTTACTCGAGAAATATAGGTATTTATTGTCGGAAGAAAACGAGGGTTGCGACTCCCAGTATTTTGAATTGGCGGGTGCACCAACATTTCTGGCTGTTCTCCATTTTCCACCTGATCTTTCAGAAAAATAAATATCGCAACTGCCAAAACCATCTCCCCGATTGCAAGCGGTAAACAATAAAAACCTTCCATTAACCGATAGAGATTGTGCGCCTTCGTTATTTGAAGTGTTAATTTCGACAATTGGCTGAGCCAGTCCCCAATCGTCGAGTTCGTATTCCGAAATAAAAAAATCTTCTTGCGGTCTCTTCCCTTTAATTTTTAAAAGTCGTGTAAAAACCAGCTCTTTCTGATCGAGCGATAAACTTGGCCAATACTCGTCGTTTGCAGAATTGATGTTATTGCTCAATCGAATGGGTTTAAATTCAACCGGATGTAATTGTGCCTCGATGGCAAAATCACAATTAGCAATCATCCGCCTTACTTCTGTTTTGTGTACCTCGGTAACTTGAGCGATTTGCAGGTACGACTCGAAATTCTCTTTTGCTTTTTTATAAAAACCTGAAGCGTAACTTGCTTTGGCCAGCCGATAAAAAATTGCCGTGTTGTGTGAATATTCGAGCGCTTTTTCGAGCGCGTCTATTTCCAAAGCAACCGAATCTATTTCGTTGTAAATATCAGCAAGCAACAAGGCTGCATCTACAAACTCCGGATTTTTATTTAAGATATTATTGGCTTCGTCAATCGCAGATTTTACATCGCCCGACGAATAATAAATTCGTGCCTTATCGAATTGTTTTTGCAGCTTACTTTTTGACTGACCAAGGACCGCAAAACCAAGAACCATCAAGAATGAAAAAAGGAAGTATTTACAATATTTATTAATCGATTTCAGCGTCATTAAAATTCCTTGTTTAAGTAAATGCTGAATTTACCATTATTTTATTAAAACCAGAAAGTGCGGATTTGCTCAACCTACAAACCCGTAATCTTAATGGTAGTGCGCCTGTTCAAACTACGGCCTTCCTCGGTGTCGTTTGTAGCAACAGGCATTTTATCTCCGTAACCTTTATGTACTAACCTGCTGATGCTAATTTTGTTTCGTACCAAATAATCGACCACCGACTTTGCCCTCAATTCAGATAATTCCAAATTACTTGCAGAATCGCCGGTACTATCGGTATGTCCCTGAATCTCAACTTTTACAGCTTTGTTTTTTGTTAAAAAATCGACAAGGCGTTTCAATTCAGGTTCCGATGCAGGTAGAATTGCAAACGAATTGGTTAAGTAATTGATGTTGTACAAATCTATTTCGGCACCCATTTCGATTGGATCTAATTCAATGTCAAGTACATAAGGATCTTC
>JBNKOT010000404.1:0-9488 GCA_050294855.1 Draconibacterium sp.
CGATCGGCATTCTCATGAAATTTGTCGTAACTCCATTCAGATTGAACGTACAACATAATCAGAATGCATGAAGTAATTCCGATTGCCAGACCAACAATATTTATGGCCGAATAGAATTTATTTCGCATCAGGTTTCGCAGGGCAGTTTTTATAAAATTTGCAAACATGATTCTGATTTTTGTAGTTTATTGTTTAATTTCTTGTCATGAACTTTGATTTGTTTGATTCTTATGATTTCCTTGATTTTTATAAATCATAGTTTTCAAGTTAATCATTCAATCATAGCCTGCCTGCCGGTAGGCAGGTTCACGACTTACAGTAATATTTCGCCCATTTCTTTTTTTACTTCTTCGGTAATAATTTGGCCATCGAATAAATTCACAACGCGATGCGCAAATTCAGAGTCGTGCAAAGAGTGCGTAACCATTACAATGGTTGTACCTTCGCGGTTGAGTTCGGTCAATAAATTCATCACTTCCAGACCGTTTTTAGAGTCGAGATTTCCAGTTGGCTCATCGGCAAGAATAAGTTTTGGATTGGCAACTACGGCACGTGCAATGGCAACACGCTGCTGCTGACCACCCGATAATTGTTGTGGAAAATGTTTGGCGCGGTGGCTGATTTTCATGCGCTCCAGTACTTTCTCAACCATCTCTTTGCGTTCGCGTGCTTTTAACTTTAAATAAATTAAAGGAAGTTCCACGTTCTCGTACACATTCAATTCGTCGATGAGGTTAAAACTTTGAAACACAAAACCGATGTTTCCTTTACGAAGCAGAGTTCGGTTGCGTTCTTTTAATCCGCCAACTTCCTGACCATCGAAATAATACTCACCACCGCTTGGATTATCTAATAGTCCGATAATATTCAGCAAGGTTGATTTTCCACAGCCCGATGGTCCCATTATGGCCACAAATTCGCTTTTTTGAATGTGAAGATCGACATTGTTTAATGCACTGGTTTCAATTTCTTCAGTGCGAAATACTTTTGTAAGTGCTTTTGTCTTGATCATGATGTATTTTTTTGTTTTTAATTGTTGTTAAATTACACGGCAAAACGTTTACAGGGGGGAATGGTTACACGGTTGGACGGTTACTTTAGGTTTAATTTCTCGGTAACTTATCATTTTCTGAATCATGGCAGAAAGTTTTCTTGTTTTTTCTATTAAGGTTTCGGAATCAAATAGTGAAATTCTTTTTGCAATAATTAATTGAGTTCGTAATTCGGTACATGAAGCTTTTGCAATTCTCAAAAAGCGAACAAATTCTTTATGTGATTTTCGATTAAATCCTTCGGCAATATTAGAAGGAATAGATACGGCAGATCGGTGCATTTGGTCGCGTAAACCAAAATCTTTGCAATCTTTAAGCTTGGAATAAACTTCAACAACCAATTCCATTCCATCCTGCCAAATTATTAAATCCTCAAACTTTTCAATCTTATCATTCATAAAACTATTCACTTCTACCTGCCTGTAAAATCGTTCTACCATTCCACCCTGTTACCTTTTTTACTTAAAAACTATCTTATCGTTATCGCCAAATAAATCGTAGCTGCTTGTAATCACTTTTTCGCCCGGATTTAATCCTTCCAGAACTTCGTAATACTGCGGATTTTGTTTGCCAATCCGGATGCTTCGTTTTGAAGCTTCACTACCGTTTTCGTTTAAAACGTAAACCCACTGCCCACCAGTACTTTGGAAAAATCCACCTTTGGGAAGGAGTATCGCTTTTTCCGACTCACCCAATTCGAGTTTGGTATGATAGGTTTGTCCGGTGCGAATATTATCGGGTTTGTCGCTTTCAAAAATCATATCAATCTCAAACTGTCCTTCACGAACTTCGGGATAAACTTTTTTTACCGTTAAGTTGAAATTTACGTTGTTTCGTTCAAACGAAGCGGATAAATTTCTACGAACCCGGTCGATGTAGTGCTCATCGATAAGAGCATTGATTTTGAAATCGGTTAAAATATTTACCATTCCAATTCGCTGACCCCGGTTTATCGATTCTCCAATTTCGGCATTTAACAAACCCAGTTGTCCATCGGCCGGTGCTTTCACATTTAGATTTTCAAGTCTTTGTCGCGCCATATCTAAATTCAACTTCATATTGTCAAGGCTCTCGTCCATATTTTTCTTTTGGTTCGAACGAAAAATAGAATCCTGCACAAATTTTTCGTAGGTAAGTTCCTTTTCTTTAATCGATAAATTGTAGTCCTCTTTGGCTTGCAAATATTCTTCTTTTGCGATAAGATCTTCGTTGAACAAGGACTCATATTGTTTGTATTTTCTTTCTTTTTGTATCACCTGAAGATCGATCTCCAGCTTCGATCGTTTGTTGTAAATCTGCTGTTGTTCAATGTTTATCTGCGTATTTCTCAGTTCGTTGGCGTGGTAGGCCAATTGCGATTCGCTGTTCATAATCTGAGTATTGAGGTCGTTGTTTTTCAACTTTAAAATAATATCGCCTTCTTTAATCATTTCACCTTCTTCGATGTAAATCTCCTCCACTTTCCCGCCTTCTTCCACATCGAGATAAATGGTGTAAATGGGCTCCACCTGGCCAATTACAGTAATGTAATCGTTGAATAATCCATCTTCAATAGTGCTGATTGTGAGTTTATCTTTTTCGGCACGGAACACCGAACTACTGCTTCCCAAAACAATGTTGTACAGGGCAAATCCAATTGCGATTGCGAGAACTGCCCAAATAATGTGTTTTGGTTTTAATCCCTTTTTCTTTTCTATTACTTTATCCATTCCCATGGTTGTATTTTTTTAATGTTTGTAATTTTTTGTGGTCTACATTGTAAAAACAAGGCATGCCTTGTATCTACCGAAACTGCCTACTTCGACTGCACACTTTCCTCATTTTCCCAAAAACGTTGTCCTTTATAAAATTCAAACGTTTTCATTTTAATTTCCCATTGTGTACGCGATCGTAAAACCTGACTTTGTGTGTTTGCCAGCCGGTTTTTTGCAATGTAGTAGTCGTTAATATCGATCAGTCCCTGATCAAATTTACGCTCAGCTGCACGAAACGCTAACTCATCTACTTCGTTTCGTTTTATATATTGTCTGTATTCTTTGTAAAGCGCTTCCAGTTCGGTGAGATTATTTACCATCTCAAAAAACATTTTTTGCTTTTCATCTTCCAAGTTGTTTTTTGCCTGTTCAATTTCGAGCTTTGCCTTTTTAACATCCGAACGGCTTGCCCAGCGGTTAAAAATCGGGATAGACATTGAAGCTCCCAGGTACTGATTTCGGTTATTTTTAAATTGATCGCTGAACTTGATTGTTTGCCCGAATTCATCTGTATTGGTTTCGTAAAATCCGGTATTTACCGAACCGCTGGCATAAATTGATGGGTAAAGTGCAGAACGGTAGAGCGATAAAACTTTTTCGGTGGCTTTTAGCTTGGTTGCAATCGATTGATAATAAGGAGACCAGGTTGTAAACTGGTCGAACAGTTTTTGTGGTTCACGAATTTCTTCGCTGTAAACCGGTGGCAATTCTTCTACTAATACCATCTCTTTTATCGAAACAAAATTCATCAATTGTTTTAACCGAAGTGTGGCTGTTTCCTGTGCATTTTCAATCTGAATTCTGTTGAGTTCTTCGCGTTCCAAATTGGCGCGCATATCGAGTAAATCGGTTTTTGCTTTTAACCCGATCTCCACTTTTTTTTCTGTTGTTTTCAAATTTAGCTTCGAGGCTTCTACTTGTTCATTGGCAATTTCGAGCATCCCTTTGTAATAAACCACATCGAAATAAGCACCCATCACTGCAAAGGCCAAATCATCGGTGGCATTCATTCGATTGTATTCCGAGACTTGTTTTCTGAATTTCTGGTATTTGATCTGGTTTTGTAAACGAAATCCATCAAATACTGCAATCGATGAACTGAGTCCGTATGAATTGTTAAAAAATTCGGTATCAACATAATCGTTGGTGTTTGGGTCAATCGATCGTCCAAAATTTAAGCCTGCATTTGTCGATGCACTAATTCCGGGTAACATATTTCGTTTTGATTGTTTGACATCTTCAAGCGATAATTGTTCCTGAATTTTAAATCCCCGGATGCTGATGTTGTTTTCTATGGCGTAAGTAATACATTGATTCAGGCTCCACATCTCCTGAGCTTTTGTTGTTTTTCCTGAAAGAAAAACGATTAAAAGTATTGTTATTAATGTTTTGAATTGCATGTTGTAATAATATTATTTTTTTGTGATGTGCCAGAACAGTGCCATTGTTTTAAAGAGCAGTAAACCAGTTGTTTATAAAAACGCATCGAATGGTTTTGTTAAAATAGTAGACAGCAGAGTGTAAAATAATTTTACACTTGTGTTGTTCGTTAGTTGTTTAGTCGATAAAATCATAGTAATTATTTGTTGTATGTTTTGACGAAATATAGCGTCTTTGCGTTACACAATGATTAACTTTTATCGGGTTGATTTCTCCAGATAGTATCGTTTACCATCCAATTTTCAAGCGCTAGATTTTCTTCATTTTCCTTCTCAACAATGAAGTTCATGTTTTTTGTAGTTGCGTTAAGAATCGTTTCATCACACATCCAGTTTTCCATTTTCAACTCCTCTTCTTGTACTTCTTTAATCAGAAATAAATATTCGCCGGAAATCAAATTTTAAATCTGTCTCTAAAGCAAGTGCCAGAAAAATGCCATAATCGTAAATTGCACAAAGCCAGGTGATTAAAATTTAGATCAAACTAAAGTGGTTAAAATATTTTACAATAGGATGTATAAATATTTTACACTTTGTTGGTTTTCAGTTTGAAAGGCTTTAAGTTTGAATAAAAAACTAAAATGGTAAAAGGCAATGTTCTGATTGTTGACGATAACAAAAGTATAATCAGCGCCTTGGAAATTTTTTTAGGGCCTGAATTCGATCATGTTCATGGAATTTCGAATCCGAATCTTATTCCTTCAGAATTAAAAAACACCGATTACAACCTGGTTATTTTGGATATGAATTTTAAGGCCGGAATTAATACCGGAAACGAAGGATTGTATTGGTTGAGCCGGATAAAAGAAACAAATCCTGATATTTCGGTGGTATTAATGACAGCATACAGCGATGTTGAGTTGGCGGTAAAAGGACTAAAACAAGGGGCAACCGATTTTGTGCCAAAACCCTGGGAAAACAGTAAAATGCTGGCAACGGTAAAAGCAGCGATTCAACTTAATTTTTCGAAATCCGAAGTAGGGAAACTCAAACAAAAAGAACTCGGATTAAAACAGGAACTAAATCGCGAACATTTTATTATCGGTTCATCACCGCAATTAGTGAAGGTGATGAGTATGATTCGCAAAGTAGCAAAAACCAACGCGAACATTTTAATTACCGGCGAAAACGGAACTGGAAAAGAATTAATTGCCCGTGAAATTCACCGGCTATCGTTGCGAAATCGGGAAGTGATGGTGAGCGTGGATATGGGAGCAATTAGCGAAACGCTTTTTGAAAGCGAGTTGTTTGGACATGTAAAAGGTGCATTTACCGATGCCCGCGAAAACCGCGCCGGAAAGTTCGAAACAGCCAATAAAGGAACTTTGTTTCTCGACGAAATTGGCAATCTATCGTTTCATTTGCAGGCCAAACTTTTGGCTGCCATTCAGAATCGACGTTTTATGCGCCTCGGATCGGACAAAACAATACCGGTTGACATTCGGTTGGTGTGCGCCACAAACAAAGATTTACTTCAAATGGTAAACGAAGGTTTGTTTCGCGAAGATCTGTTGTATCGCATCAATACCATTCAGGTTGAAGTTCCTCCGCTTCGCGATCGCGGAAACGATATTATCGTTTTAGCCGAATTCTTTTTAAAGAAATTTGCTTCGAAATACGAAAAACATGGATTAAAAATTAATCAGCCGGCGCAGGAGAAATTACTAAAATACCGGTGGCCGGGAAATATAAGAGAGCTGGAACATACCATCGAAAAAGCAGTGATATTAAGCGATTCGTTGGTATTAAAATCCGAAGTCTTTTTTCTTAAACCGGTTATTTCAGGTAAATACGACGATCAGCACCATACCATCGAAGAAATGGAGAAACAGATGATTTTGAATGCAATCGATAAATGTGCCGGCAACATGAGTTCTGCTGCCGAAAAGTTGGGAATTACACGTCAAACCTTGTACAATAAAATTAAAAAATACGAACTATGATAAGTAAAAATCTTTACGTTCAAATTCTGTTTCGTGTTTTTATTTTGGTGATTCTGGCACTTTTAATGGCATGGCTGATTTTTCAGAAGGAATTATACTTTTTATCGGTTTTGCCGCTGCTTGTACTTATCATTCAAAGCATAAATCTGGTTCACTTTCTGAACACTACCAACCGCCGGATACACTATTTTTTTGAAGCCATAAAAAACGAAGATTCAACCCTGACTTTTCCCAAAAAATCGAACAACAAAATCATTGTTGAACTCAATAATAGTTTGGATAAAGTAAATAAACAGATCCTGCAGATCCATATCAAAACCAGGCAGCAGGAACAATATTTCCAGGCACTGATGGAACATGCTGCAACCGGAATGTTCACTTACGACGAGAATGGGTTTATTCTGCATTCAAATTCTTTGGTGAAACGACTTTTATCCTTGGATGTACTCACACACATCAATCAACTCGATAAAATCGACCACAAACTTTTTGTGTCCATCAAAAATATTCAGGCTTCGGAACAGAAATTAATTACGCTGAATGTGAAAGATGGAACAATTCAGTTGCTGATGAAAGCAAGTTCGTTTATAGCCGATAAAAAAGAGCTGACATTAATTTCGGTGCAAGACATTAAAAACGAACTCGATGAAAAAGAGCTCGATTCGTGGCGGAAATTGATTCGTGTAATGATGCACGAAATCATGAATTCAATCACACCAATTACTTCGTTGTCGGAGAGTTTGGCCGGTTATTATTATACCGATGGTGAAATAAAAACGCCTTCAGAAATAGACGAAAAAACCATTGAAACTACCATTCGCGGGTTGGAAGTAATTCGGGAACAGGGAAAAGGATTGATCTCGTTTGTTGACTCGTATCGAAAACTGACACGTTTACCAAAGCCGGAGAAAAAACTTTTTTCGGTTCAGAATCTGATTGAAAATATAAATATTCTGTCGGGATCGTTCAAACATGCCCAGCACGTGAACATAAGTTTCGAGATACAACCAAAAGAGCTGGAAATTCTGGCCGATGAAAAACAGATTTCGCAGGTGCTGATTAACCTGGTGAAAAATGCATTTCAGGCCAATGCAGCGAACAAAATCGCCAAAGTGAAAATAATAGCCGGATTAACCGAAAACGGACGGCCCGAAATTCGGGTGGTCGACAATGGCCCCGGAATTCCGGAAGAAATTTTAGACAAAATATTTATACCGTTTTTTACGACAAAAGAAAGTGGCAGCGGAATCGGACTGAGTTTATCGAGGCAAATTATGCAAATGCATGGCGGCAGTTTGAAAGTAAAAACAACGAAAAAAGAAACAACTTTTAGCCTTCTTTTTTGAGATCTTCTCAGCACTTTAATTTGATTTTTGGGGGCGATAATTTTTAATTTGATTTTCTAAATTCAGCATGTTTTTTGAATTCAATGATTAATGGCCAAGTTACTCCAAATAAAAATTTTATTTTTGTGCGTCGATACAAGAAAAGTTTTGAATAATCTGAGCCATCAAAAAAAGGCTTTTTAAAAGTGAAAAGGCTGAATGATGAAGGCTTTAACGTTTTCCTGTTCGAATATACAACGCGAAACAAATGAACGAATTGGATGAACTAAATAAGATCTGTGCAGATTCGATGATTGGTTATTTAGGAATTATATTTATTGAAACTAATTCTTCCGAAATCAAAGCTTCGATGCCGGTTCATAATAAAACCACTCAGCCCAACGGATTTTTACACGGTGGTGCATCGCTGGCGTTGGCCGAATCGTTGGCAGGTGCCGGTTCGTACTTGATTATCGACCGCGAAAAATACGATGTTTTTGGTTTTCAGGTTTCGGGAAATCACATTTCTGCCATTAAAAGCGGGATGGTTTTTGCCAGTGGTTCTCTGGTTCATAAAGGGAAAACGACTCATGTGTGGGAGGTGAAAATAAGCGATGAAAGTGATAAACTTATTTCGATTGTGAGGGTTACTAATATGGTAACTGAGAAAAAGAAGAAAGAAAATTAATGAAAGTAAAGGAGTCAGTTCATTCAATTAGCCAAACGATAAAAGTTTGTTTAGAAAACAACTTGTGTTTTGCAGCGTATCGATTGCCCGAGCAAGCTGAACAAAACCTTATTGTTCAAAAGGATTCGAAAATAAAATACATCAATAATCTTTCGAATATTACAGAATTAAAGGGATTTTTGGTTGCGCCTTTTATGCAAAGCGACAAAAATCCGATGTTTTTAATTCAACCCGACTTTTATTTTAAAGGCGAAATTTCGGAACCCGCGTTTTCCAATCTGGAAAAATTAGAAAATCCAAAACATCATTTCGACCGTAAAAACCTTGAGCAGGAAATTACAAAAGAGGAATACCTGGAACAAGCCGAAGCATTTATAAATGCAATAAAAGAGAATACTATTGAGAAAGCAGTTTTAAGCCGCACCAAAATAATTGAAGGGCAATTTGAAAAGAAATTGCCATTACTTTTTACAAAGTTGTGCGATTCGTTTCCAAATGCCTTTGTTTATTTATTTAAAGCTGAAGGACATTTCTGGATGGGAGCAACTCCCGAGCCGCTGGCTTCGTTAAAAGACAATACCTTTCAAACTTCTTCAGTTGCCGGAACAAAGGAAAATACCGAGAAATACCTGCAACTCGAAAATTGGGGCGAGAAAGAAAGAAAGGAACAACAATACGTTTCCGATCACATTAGCCGAATTTTAAAAAGCGAAAAGTGGACCAATGTTTCGTCATTTGGACCGTACGTAAAAAAGGCCGGAAACATGTTTCATTTGCGTACCGATTTTACGGCGAATATTGCTGAAGTAAATGGAAATGTGGGTTATTTATTGACGAGGTTACACCCTACACCAGCCGTTTGCGGCTATCAAACCGAAGAAGCCATAAAAATTATCAACTCGGTTGAAAAGCACGACCGCCAATATTACAGCGGATTTCTTGGTCCGGTTGGAATGGAAAATGCTATTTCACTTTTTGTCAATTTGCGTTGTATGCGCATTTCAAAATCGTTTTTGTCGCTATACACCGGCAGCGGAATTACCATCGATTCGGTGCCAAACGACGAGTGGCAGGAAACAGAAATGAAAACAGAAACAATGCTTTCAGCAATCAGAAATATCAGCTAAATAATGGCGCATCAGTTGCAACATATTCCGGATTTGGCAAAGCTCATTTTTTTACACGGAGTTGAAGATGTTGTAATTTCTCCGGGATCGAGAAATGCGCCGCTGATCAGAGCATTTTATAAGGAGTTTGGTGCACGTTGTACGAGTATTGTCGATGAAC
>JBNKOT010000405.1:0-2706 GCA_050294855.1 Draconibacterium sp.
AGGTTACCAGTGTTGACTTTGACAAAAAAGCCTTAGACAAGTTTTCTGCGTTCCCCGAAATAGAATGCATTCAGGAAGATCTGAGCCAACCCGAAAAAATAAAATCACTGGTTGCCGACTACGATCTTGTAATTGGTGCAGTTCCGGGTTTTATGGGCTACCAAACCATGAAAGCGGTAATTGAAGCCGGAAAGAACATGGTTGATATTTCGTTTATGCCCGAAGATTTTCTGGAACTCGACGGACTTGCAAAAAAACATAAAGTAACGGTTGTTGCCGATTGCGGCGTTGCTCCGGGGATGGGAAATATTATTCTCGGGCATCACGTTAAAAACATGCATGTAAAATCGTACGAATGTTTGGTTGGCGGATTGCCTGTGATTCGCGAATGGCCCTACGAGTACAAAGCTGTTTTTTCGCCTATCGATGTAATTGAGGAATACACTCGCCCGGCGCGTTACATTCAAAATTACGAGATGATCACCAAAGAAGCTTTGTCGGATACAGAACTAATTCATTTCGATGGTGTGGGAACCTTAGAATCCTGGAATTCCGACGGTTTGCGTTCCTTGATGCAAACCATGAAAAAGATTCCGAACATGATCGAAAAAACGTTGCGCTATCCGGGTTGTGTTGAATATATAAAAGTATTGCGCGAGTCGGGATTTTTCTCGTACGACGAAATTGAGGTGAATGGCACAAAAGTCCGTCCCATTGATGTTACAGCAAAACTTCTTTTTCCAAAGTGGAAATTAAAGGAGGGCGAAGAAGATTATACGATCATGCGGATTATTATTGAAGGCACCGAAAACGGCGAATCCAAAAAATATCAGTATTATTTGCTCGATAACTTCGATCGCGAAACCAAAACCATTTCAATGGCTCGCACCACGGGATATACTTGCACTGCGGTTGTCAACTTACTGCTCGACGGAGGTTTCAAAACACTTGGAGTTAGCGCACCGGAAACCGTTGGAATGGGCGAAGGAAACTTAACTTATGTTTTAAGATACCTGGCCGAAAGAGGAGTGAATTATCGCATTTCGTAGATTTTAAAAACCAGGAAACCAATCTTTCAATTTCGAATTAAGATCATGTGTAATTTTAAGTTAAAGTTCCGTACTATTCTTTTATCGCAAGCGTCTAAAATTTCAAAGCATTTTTTATTTTTGCGCCATGGAAATTATCATTGGAATATTTGTTGGCTTATTTACCCTTGTCGGAATTGCACTTCTGGTTAAAGAGAATCGTAAAAGAGCCAAATCGGATACTGAAACCAATGCACCAAAAGTTGCTGCAGGATGTTGTGGAGCTCATGATGTGTGCGAAGTCGACGACATTATGCTCGATGAAAATATTATTGAGTATTACGATGACGAAGAACTTGATGTATATAAAAACAAGAATGAAAAAGAATATACATCGAATCAGATCGACCAGTTTCGCGAAATTTTATATTCACTAAAAACCCAGGAAATCAGATATTGGTTACTCAGCATTGAAAGACGCCACATTAAACTGCCGTCGATTTTAATCAGCGAAGCGCGAACCTTAATGGCCGAGGCATAAATTTCGCATCTCCAATTGTTAGTTTTTGCTGATTATCAACCATAATCTTTCCAACCCCCGTTGCCACTATTACAATTATTCCTATTTTCATAGTCTGCTAAAAAGGAATAAATTCATTAAAACTAAATCTGATGAAGAAATTTGCATCCGTCCTGTTATTATTGCTATTCACTGTTTTAGTGTTCGCGCAAAACGAAAAAAAACCATTAACACACGACGATATTATCAAATGGAACCGAATTACGGAAACCCACATTTCGAACAATGGCGATTTTATAGTTTATAAACAAGAACCCTGGAAAGGCGATCCTACGCTACTCATCACTTCAAAAAAGGGTGAAAAAACTGCTTCATTTGTCGGTGCCACCAATGCGAAAATTACCAGCGATTCGAAATTTGTTGTTTTCACGCAAAAACCACTGGTTGATTCGGTGCGGACTTTGAAACTTAAAAAGACAAAAAAGGAAGATCTGCCACAAGACCAACTGGTAATTTACAATACAGAAAACAAGAGTTTAGAAACGATCGAAAAAATAAAATCATCGAAAGTGCCAACCGAATGGGCCGGATGGATGGCCTGGCAAACCGAAGCACCAAAAGACACCACAAAAAATAGCAAAAGTAAAAAGCAAAAAAACGGAGACGATGTTTATCCACTTTTTATTAAAAATTTAAACTCCGGCGAGGTTGAGGAAATTCCATCGGTTAGTGCCTATAATTTTGCCGAAGAAAAAGCAATGCTGGTGTTTATTTCGACCGGAAAAGACAGCACTTATGATGCTGGTGTTTATGCGTATAATCTTAATGAAAATAAACCAAAGAAAATACTCAACGCCGAAGGAAAATTCGAACAGTTAACGATCAGTAAAAATGGCGATCAAATTGCTTTTCTCGGTGATGTTTCAAAAGAAAAGGAAGCAAAATATTCGCTTTATTTCTCGAAAAATTCAGAAGCTGCTGAAATAATCCTTGATGAAACGAATACTAACATTCCGAAGAATTGGGAAATCAGCAAAAACGGATCGCTTTCGTTTTCGGGAAACGGGAAACGTTTGTTTTACGGAACTGCGCCGGTAAAAGCACAAAAAGATACCACTGTTTTAGAAGAAGAAATTCCGGTTTTGGATGTCTGGCTCT
>JBNKOT010000406.1:0-5447 GCA_050294855.1 Draconibacterium sp.
AATTTCACTTATAAATACCGATTTTCTGCGTCATATTTGCTTACCATAGCCCGCTATGCTTTCGCAAACAGTCCTTGAAACTCAATATTTATACGCGATTTGAGCCATTAATTTTATATCGAACTCAGGTTATTAAATAAACGCTCTTTTATCTTTTCCCTTTGGTTGTAACAAAACAGTAAAGCAAAGCTTTTTACTTTCTTTTCGATGATTCCCGAACCACCAAATCAATGGGCAACATCACTCTTTTGTTTATATTTTTTCCTTTTTCGATAGATTCAAAAAAGAGTTTGGCTGCTTCTTCTCCCATTTTGAAAGTGGGATGACTAACCGAAGTTAACGGCGGGTCGACAACTGTTGAATGAAACTCGTCGGTAAAACCTGCAAGCGAAATATCATCAGGAATTTTATATCCTTGTTTTTTTACTTCAATCATGGCTGCAAACGCGATGGTGTCGTTTACACCAAATATGGCGTCTGGTTTATTTTTTAATTCCAGCAGTTTTTGAGTGGCCAGTTTTGCATCTTCAATACTTAAATTGCAATGCACGAGTAGGTCTTGGTCGTATTCCAAACCACATTCTTTTAAACCGTTTAGATAACCTACTTTTCGGTTTTGCGATATATTTAAATGCTCCGGCCCCGAAATATAAGCAATGCGTTTGCACCCGTTTTTAAAAAAATGTTTTGTGATTTTTCTTGTAGCATCTTGTCCATTGGCAAGAACAGCAGGCACTTCCAGCTTTTCACAAATTCGATCGAAAAACACCAAAGGGATTTCGTCTCTCACTAATTTCTCGAAATGTGAAAAATCATTTGTTTCCTGACTCAAACATACAATAAATCCTTCCACTCTCGATTTTAAAAGATTTTCAACCGACTCAACCTCTTTTTTCATCGACTCGTTTGACGAGGTAATTACAATAAAATATCCATGGTTCTCAGCAACCTTTTCAATTCCGGAAATAATGGATGAATAAAAATGTGTATTAATATCGGGAACAATTACGCCAATCATTTTTGTTTGTTGTCGTAACAAACCCATTGCAAGCGGATTGGGTGTGTAATTTTTTTCTTTGGCAAGTTGCTGTATTTTTTTAGTGAGTTCAGCACTAATATCGGGATGGTTTCTTAATGCACGTGAAACTGTCGAAATGGAGATCTCGAGTTCTTTTGCTAAATCTTTTAATGATGTATGACGTTTACTCATATATTTTAATGAGAAACAAATTTAGTATTTTTTAGGGTGTGGAGGTTTATAAGCTCTGTTTTTTAGGATGTGGAAGTAGCTAAATTCAGTTCAAAATTTGCGCTTACTAATCCCTGCCTGTTTCGTCAGGATGAAGCTTAACCCTATTTTTTCACAAACCGTACATTATAAATTTCATTTTTATTTTGCAAAAAGAGGAAGTAAATACCAGCTGGTAATCCGGTAACATTTATGCTTTCTTCGGAGAACGATCTTTGAGCGCGGATAATCCGACCGTGTATATCACTAACTTTAAAATGAAACGGCGTTTTCTTCGTTGGAATTTCCATATGAAGAATGCCGGAAACCGGGTTGGGATATATTCTTAACAAGGAGCCTTAAAATACTTTTGGTATTTCGGTTCTGACAGTTTGTTATTCAGGTTGCTTAGAAATACCAGCGAGGAGTCAGGTAAACTCGCGGGTGTAATACTCCGGGGCATCACCGAAGGCAATGCATTTACCTTTTCAAGTAAGGAATAAAAGTTTTTAGGAATCATAAAATTGAACTTGCGTTTACTCACCGTAGCATTGTGCATGGTTTGACGGTCGGTAAGTTCTAGGCCAAATAAATTGGTTGCAATAGTTTGAAAATGTTTATGGGTAATTGGATGTTTCAATGCCGGACGAATAAATTCTTCGCCATAACCATTTCTGTCTTCCAAAAGATTCATCACAATGATTTCGGCAAGAATATCAACGGGAATAATTTTAAATGCATAAGGTATAGAATACCCGGTTTGTAGAAATAGATCGAGTATGTGCCAAATGGAATAATTTTCGGGACAAAGACCTTCTTTTGCTGAGCCTACTACCAGTGGAATATCGTATATGCAACCCTTTAATCCATGATTGAAAGCATTCCTGAGAACTTGGTTGGCTACCCACTTAAAACCCGCATAACCCGATTGCCAGGCATTTGTATTTAGGTGTTCAAAGTCTTCGTCGGTAGTAAAAAAGTTGGCGTTGTAAGATGAAGGATAATGCAGGCTTTTGACATTGTTGTTCCCACAAAAGTTTATCATTTGTTCTAACTCCGGGAGCCATTGACTTTTAAAGCGCGAATAAGGAAGGTGGTATAACGGAACCATTGCAAGATGCAAAACAAAACCCACCTTATCATTTAACTCCTCATAAATTTTATGAGGAAGCCCCATTTGTGGTTTACAAACTTCGCCAGTATAAATTTTTGTGTTATTCCCGGTTTCGAAAGTACCCAGGTTCCAGGCATTAAAGGCAGTTTCCATTTTAGCAACAGCAGCCTGGCTGTTTTCAGCACGAACAAGTAGATGGATTTTTCCGGACCATTGCTTTTGGAGCAGCTTAATGATGTGTACTCCCAAAAAAGAATTGGTGCCCGTGATTAAAATACCATTGCTTGTTGACCTGGTATTATCTCCTGAAAAATTCCATTCTCTGGTAATTAGCGGTTCTTTTTGTATATTATTATTTTGTTGCATATTTTTTAATACTTGATTCCGGATACTGTTACACCTTGTTAATTCACAATAATTTTCTTTGTAATACATTCATGCTTAAATTGAATCTTACAGAAGTAATTCCCACTTTTGAAATGGCTTACATCAATTTTAATTTGTTCATTGCCCGCCGCGATTTGTCGTTCAAAACATATTTTACCGTGCACATCAGTCAGTGTTATATGCACATCTTCTTCTACAAAGGCCGAGCTTTGCACATTTAGTTTAAAACTGACCGGGTTGGGGTAAGGAATAAAATCAACTCTCTTTATTTTATTAAATTCCACAATATCAGTTCCAATGGTAAAATCGATGGTGTATGTTCTTGTTGTGCTTCCATCGGGCGAAGTAACGGTTATTGTTACTGTTTCGGACAGATAATTTGCCTGAGTGATATGAACAGTTGCTCCATCGATTGCCGGGATTGCCGACACGGATGGAACTTTACTTCCTTCAGCTACCCCATAATCGTATTCGAGTATCGAAGGAAAAAATCCCTCCAGAGGTTCGTTGTTAATCCGTATTTGGGAAAGTGCTGTTTCCTGAATATTCGCTCCTTCATTCGTTACCGTTATAGTTACCAGCCTGCTATCGACAAAACCACAGGTATTGCTTACTCTTAGCCAAAAAGTGCTGGTTTCATTCAATGAACTTGTAATTAAATATTCATCGTTTCCAACCGGCCTGGAGCGGTCGGTGCCTTTATACCACTGGTAAGTTAAATTGGTGCCGATTGCAGCAACGGTAAGTTTCACCGCATCGCCTTTATGAATGGAGGTATCCTCGGGTTCGAGGGTAATTTCGGGCTCCTCGCATGGCGGGAAACCAACAGCCCTTTGTATACGTTTTGGATTTTGCCCTGCCATTGGCCAGGCCGTGTTGGCAACACCAAATGCCGAAGTGTTTACTGCATATAAAAAACCTGTGGTTACCGAAATATAACCTTCGCCGGTTCCAACATAAAGTGTCCCATCAGGGGCAATAACAGGTGGCGAATAAGGGAAAACACCGATATAGGGAGGATTTTCCCAAAGTTCGGTACCATCGGGGCGCAGTGCATAAATATGTCCGTCACGGGGACATACAGCACATGAACCGCCAGGAATACCAAAGTAGATATTGCCATCGGCACCAATGACCGGAGTTGCTAAATTGAAACTGTATTTATCCGGTTGCCCCTCTTGAGGAAAGCACCATTTTTCTTCACCATTTTTATGATTTAGGGCATACAGTTTAATCCGGTGGGCAGAGTTGGTATAGGAACTACCTGCAATATAAACGGTGCTGTCGGTACCGATTACCACAGCCGATCCCACATTTTCCCCGGCATGGAATTGCCAGGATTCAGTGCCATCGGGATTTAGCGCATATAAAATTGCCACATAACTGTCGCCATTGTCAACATAAATTTTCCCATCAGGGCCAATGGTTGGTGGATACATACCATAATATACTTTTTCTTGCAACAGTGGAAAATCCCATTTATAAGAGCCATCCTGATTAATGGCAAAGAGTCTGGCATCACGGGTGCTAAGGTCGTATAATAATGCTTCGCCGCCTGCCGCATAATAAATGGTCCCATCCAAACCTACTGTTGGAGGAGCACCATCCAGTCCTCTTAGCCACTCCATATGTTCATGGGCAGTAAATTTCCATTTTAAGGTGCCATCCGGATTTACCGCGTGAAGTATGCCACTTTCTGTAACTACGTAGATTGTTCCGTCGTGCCCAATGGCTGCACTGTACCTTAACCACGGGTTGTTGAAATTCTCGTCACCAATATATAAATTACCTGCCTCGTAGTGCCATTTCTCGCTGCCATCGGGATTGATAGCCCATAAAATACCAAAGTCGTGCTGGTAGGAGTAATTATCTTCATAATATCCCAGGGTATTAACATAGATTGTTCCATCGGGGCCAATTGTTGGGGTCGATGGAGATATGCCTTGTTCAATGTCGAATTTATCCTGATAAGCTTGCAGATTTGCAATCCATTTCAGCGTTCCATCGGGATTCATAGCGAAAAGGCGGCAATCGTACACACCAAAATAAAGTGTTCCGTCATTGGCCAGTGCCACACCGCTCATTATTTCGCCATCTTCTTCATGGCTCCATGTTGGATTGGTGTTGTAAAACCATTTTACCTCTCCCTCATTTCCAGTTGAGGCCAATACAGTAATGCTCGCATCGCGCCCAAATTCATTTTCCACTTCTACCCAATAGTTGGTTTGTTGGGTGAGTGTCGGAGTAATGTAACTCGAATCGGTACCCACGGGATTCGATTTGTCGCCCACAATGCCTTTGTACCACTGGTAAGTTAAGGTTGGGTCGCCACTCGCCGAAACTTTAAAAGTGGCTGTCTCCCCGCTTTTTATCAGTTTGTTTTCAGGTTGTTGGGTAATAGTTGGCGGTATGCCCACAAAACTGTCGTCGTGCTGGTTGGTTCCCTGCGGGTTGCTACCATAGCACGGCCAATGTCCGGTTGCCACACCAGTGCTGTTACTTTCAAGTGTAAATACCCCATCAAAGGAGCTGATATAAACATTACCATCATTGTCGATTACCGGGTTGCCGGGGCCGGAAACATCGTTCGTCCATAATTTTTCACCATAAAAGTCGAGTACATAAAGTTTGTCGGCCGGGTAGTAAATGGTTTTATTATCTGCCAAAAACGGAGTAGTGTAGAGGGTGGGTCCTTCCGAAAACGAACATTTGGGATAC
>JBNKOT010000407.1:0-2911 GCA_050294855.1 Draconibacterium sp.
ATCGCTAATAATAACAGTAACATTGGCCGTACCTCCGCGCATTTCAGGTCCGTACGATGGAAACCAGGTTACCTCTTTGTCTTCCATAATACCCGAGTAAGCTAAAATCTTACCCATCGAAAGTACTCCTTGTCCGCCAAATCCGGCAATTATCATTTCTTCAGTCATAATTTCAAATTTTAGTTTTCAGAATGTTCACCTTTAACACTGTCTTTTAAGTCGCCAAGCGGATAATACGGAATCATGTTTTCATCCATCCATTTATTCGATGCCACCGGACTCAATTTCCAACCAGAATTGCACGTAGAAACGACTTCAACAAAAGAGGTTCCTTTTTTATCCAATACATTCTGAATCGCTTTTTTGATCGATTTTTTACATTTCCGAACTGCTGCAGGCGTGTGAACTGCCTGGCGTGTTACATACGAAGTGCCGGGTAACTGAGCAATTAAATTGGTAATTTTTAAAGGGAATCCGTTGCGTTCAACGTCTCTTCCGGTTGGTGTGGTCGAGGTAACCATTCCTTCCAAAGTTGTTGGAGCCATTTGTCCGCCTGTCATTCCGTAAATTCCGTTGTTAATAAAAATTACCAGAATGTTTTCACCGCGGTTGCAGGCATGCATTATTTCGGCCGTTCCGATCGATGCCAGATCGCCATCGCCCTGGTATGTAAAAACAAAATTGTCGGGTAACAAACGGGCAATTCCGGTTGCTACTGCGGGAGCTCGTCCGTGTGCTGCTTCCTGCCAATCTATGTTGATATATTTGTAGGCAAAAACGGCACAACCAACCGGAGCAACACCGATGCTTTTTTCCTGAAGTCCCATTTCTTCAATTAATTCGGCTAATACTTTATGAACCACACCATGCGAACATCCCGGGCAATAGTGCATCACTTCGTCTTCCAGTACACTCGATTTGTTGTATACCAGGTTTTCGGGTTTAATAAGATCTTTTAACTCCATAACTCAATTCCCATGAAAATTTATCTTCTAATGCCTCAACAACCTCTGTTGGTGTTGGAATAATTCCTCCTGTGCGTCCAAAATGATTCACTCTGGCGTTGCTTCCTGCTTCGTAAACGGCAAGTTTTATGTCTTCAACCATTTGTCCGGCGCTCATTTCAACCGATAAAAAGCCTTTTGCTTTTCGAGCCAGTTCTTTAATAATTGCGTTGGGGAAGGGGAAAAGTGTAATGGGTCGAAGCAATCCAACTTTTAATCCTTTTGCGCGCGCAATTTCAACCGATTTTTGGCAAACTCTCGATGAAGATCCGAAAGCCACCAGAATGTAATCTGCATCGTCGCACTGAAACAATTCGTAACGTGTTTCTTCCTCTTCCATCTTTCTGTATTTTTCCTGGAAGCGACGGTTGTTATCTTCCATTATATCAGAGTTCATCTCTAAAGATGTAATCACATTTTTTTTGCGTGAAGCCGGTTTACCAGTAGTTGCCCAGTCTCCATTGTATTTCTTAACTTCTTCGTCAGTCCAGCGTGGTTTAAAATCGGCCAATTCAACTTTTTCCATCATTTGTCCGAGTGCACCGTCGGTTAAAATCATTGCCGGATTTCGATATTTAAATGCGAGCTCGAATCCTAAGTCAACAAAGTCATTCATTTCCTGAACAGAAGAAGGTGCCAGAACAATAAGTTTGTAATCGCCGTGACCACCACCTTTTACTGCCTGAAAATAATCGGCCTGCGAAGGTTGAATCGTTCCAAGTCCCGGGCCGCCGCGTTGCACATTTACAATTAAACAAGGTAATTCGGCTCCGGCGATATAAGAAATTCCTTCGGCCATTAAACTAACCCCAGGACTAGAAGAAGAGGTCATTGCTTTTTTACCGGCTCCGGCAGCACCGTAAACCATATTTATCGAGGCTACCTCACTTTCAGCTTGCAAAACAACCATCCCGGTTTCATCCCAGGGGTGACGAGCCATTAAGGTTTCCATTACTTCGGATTGAGGTGTGATCGGATAACCAAAATAACCATCGCATCCACAGCGGATTGCTGCTTCAGCCAGCACCTCATTACCCTTCATTAATCTTAATTCTCCCATATTGTAATTTATTTTTGTCGATTGATTAATTCATTTTTTAATCCTTATTCCTTCTTTGTTATTCTTTATTTTAGTAATAAACATCGAACATCAAATAAGGAATAAAAAAGTTTTTGAATTATACTTTCACTCTGTAAATGGTGATACAGGTATCGGGACAAACCACCCCGCAGTTGGAGCAACCGATACACGATTCAGGATTTTCCATATAAGAATAGTGGTATCCTTTACTATTTACATTATTATGAAGTGTTAAAACATCGTGAGGACATGCTTCAATACAAAGGCCACAACCTTTGCATCCTTCATTGTCTACGACTACTGCGCCTCTTACTTTTGCCATATTAGTAGTAATTTTTGCATAAATTTAGTAAGCTAAAAAGACTAAAAACCCCATAAAAGTCAGTTTCTTGAAGAATTTTTTAGTGAGGTTAAAATCTTTAATATAAATGGATTATTTGCTTTCAGTTTCTAATATTATCGCATTAATAAAATAGAGATTGAACTATTTGAAACAAAACTATTTTTTAGCTAAAGAAATGTATGCAACTAATGTTGCTTTCTTGGCTGTCGATTATAATTTATAAAGAATCCGGGTAAGAATGTTTCGGTGGATTCCAAGATAAGATGCGATGTGCTGGCGCTGCAACTTTTGCGCAAGTTCGGGGTATTCTTTTAAAAATTTGCGAATGCGTTGTTCTGCATTTAACGATTGAAAAGAGTGGATACGATCCATGGCCTGAATGTAACTTTCTTCGGCAAGAATTCGCACGGTTCGCTCGAATTTTGGTCGTTCATCCAACAAACGTTTAAATTCTTCTTTTTCGATGTAAATTAGTTTCGAATC